>JBILDL010000255.1:0-4250 GCA_044352635.1 Saprospiraceae bacterium
AAAGACCTTTGCCAATAAACCAGCGGCCGAACCTTTCGATACTCTGCCAAGATCAATGGGTTCCATGGCCGATTTAAGCGGCAAACTGCTTATCGCTACATTTAAATCTGACTTAATCTGTTCATATAGTTTCTCTACACCTGCCCGTTCCTGAGTATAGAATTCATCTTGCGTTAATGGTTTGGTAATCAATGGAACAGAACCGAACCATCGAACCAGATTAAAATAAAAATGGGCCCTAAGAAAATGAGCTTCGCCCAGCCATTTTTTTCTGAGCGTCTCGTTCATCTTTGGTATCTTTGGTATTCCATCAATGGCCACATTTGCCCTAAAGATGGCTTGATAATAGCCTCTCCAGGTTTGCCTGATATCCTCTGGATTCCTTGAATCATAAATAAAATCGTCAAAAGCATTCAAACGTTCTGCATCAGCAGGAAAACTACCTTTTACCGCATCATCTGAAACGATATCCGTCATACCTAAGTAGGGAAATGAGACAAAATCCCAACTCCTCATCTGGTTATAAATGGCGTTAATAGCCCAGCCACCCTGCTTTTCTTCCTGGAAAAAATTCTGCGCATTAATTTCACCTAATGGCTTTACCTGTAGAAATTCTTCACCACAAGAAGGATAGAAAACAAGGGCAAGCATTACAAAAATCAAACGAAATGGAGGAAATATATTTTTCATGTTCAATTATTCTACGAATTAAAAATTACACTGAATACCAAAAACCAGTGTTTTAGACAAAGGATAAATTCCTCTGTCAATACCTACCTGAAGCACATTTTCTGACCCAACCTCTGGAGTATATCCTGTATATTTTGTCCAGGTGAATAAATTATTGGCCGTTGCATAAATTCGCAATGATCTGATGCCTAATTTTTTGACTAAACCATCAGCTAAGGTATAACCAAGTCCCAGGGTCCGTAATCTAAAAAATGATCCATCCTCAAGGAAATGATCTGACACTACAAAATTGGGGTACCCTCCATTGGTAATTCGTGGATCCGTTGTGGAAAGATTATCTTTATTCCACCTGTTTAGGAAGGATGTCTCAAAATTTGGAATACCGAATCCGCGAAACATTTTTTTAGCATTTAAAATTTTATTTCCATACACCCCATTAAAATCGGCGTTAAAATCAAAGCCACTGTATGATAATTCCAAGTTAAAACCATAATTGAAAGTAGGTATTGGACTACCTAACCAGGTTCTGTCTTTGGCATTAATGATGCCATCATTATTAATATCCTCAAAACGCAAGTCGCCGGGTTTTACAGGATTATTATTTGGATATTTTTTTACGTCTTCTGCATTTTGATAAACGCCGGCCACTTTGTATCCAAAAAAGGAACCAATCGGGTAACCAGGTTGCGTCAGGGTTGCAAAATCACCATTTATCACTACATCTCTCAAAGCATTCCCTGTAGAACCAAGGGAAATGACGTTATTATCGAGGAAGGAACCGAGTACACTCAACTTATAATTAAGTTTACCCTCTTTATTTTGAAAATTCAAAGTAACATCCAAGCCTTTATTTACCACATCGGCAGCATTTACATAAGGATTTCCCGCTGAACCGACATAGTCAGGGATAGGCACTGGCACCAATATTTTAGAGGTTAACCTATGATAAACATCTACCTCAGCAGTAAGTCTGTTATCTAAGAAACCAATATCAAAACCACCGTTTAAACTTCTGGATTGTTCCCATTGTAAAAATGGGTTAGCCAAAGTAACTAAAGAAGCACCAAAAACGAGTGCTTCATCTGGTCCAAAAACGGCACTTAAGTTATTAGTAACGGTAGGAATAGCTGCACCTGTTGGAATTTTATCATTCCCCAGGATACCCCAGCTAGCCCTAAATTTCAAATTACTTAAGGCTTGCACATTTTTCAAAAAAGACTCTTCTTTTGCGCGCCAGGCAAAGGCAAGCGAGGGGAAATTGCCTCCTCTTTTTTCACTTCCAAATTTAGATGAACCGTCTCGTCTGAAACTAACGGTCAGTAAATATTTATCTTTAAATGCATAGTTTGATCTGAAAAGATAAGATTCATAACGCTCTGGCGTATTTGCCCCCTGGTAATTGGTAGCTGTTTGTGCATCGCCCGCATTTAGATAATAAAAATCTTCTGTATCACCAATCAGTCTATTTCTTGAACCACCCATAAATTCACCTTGCCTGCTCTGAACGGTATAACCCGTTAACAAAGTCAATCTATGTTGTTTAAAATCCTTTTGAAAAACGGCTGTATTTTCCCACTGCCAATCTGAAGATTGCGAATTTCCAACAAACAATCTACTCTCAGGATTTTGTTGTTTATCATTTACAAAAAATTGTGGTTCAAAACTTTTACTCTTGTTTGAAAATGAATTGAATCCAATGCTACTTTTCAGGGTAAGATTTTTAAAAGGATTTACATCGACAAAAGCATTTCCCGCCATTTGCTGACCACTCGACCTGTTATAGGCATTATATTTCAGCTGAGCTGCAGGATTACTTACATTAGACAAGACCGAAGTATTTCCAAAATTTTCATCGGCATCTACTGCGGGAGCTGTTGGATCGGCAGCATAGGCATTAAAAACGATACCCCCTGGTTCGCGATTTGCGGCAGACTGAACGAATGAAATATTATGGCCTATTTTAACAAAAGACGCTAATTGGTAAGTGTTGTTTATGCGCAAAGAATAGCGATTAAAATAGGATGATTTAATAATACCGTCTTGTAAAAAGGCATCTCCACTAATGCTGTAGGTCATGAGATCAGAACCACCGCTAACCTGTAGATTATAACTACTAAAAGCAGCATTTCTGTAAATTTCATTTTGCCAGTCCGTTCCCTGACCTAAAGAACCAGGATTTTGAAAAACGAGTCTGTTAGATAATTCGTTGACTAACAAGCCATATTCACTTGCATTGGTCAGCGATAACAATTTTGCAGGTTGCTGCACCCCTTGCCATGCATTGAAACGTATTTGTGCTTTTGTATTTTTCGAACCTTGACGGGTCGTTATAATGATGACACCATTGGCACCTCTGGTTCCATAAATAGCTGCAGCGGAAGCATCTTTAAGTACTTCCATGGAGGCAATATCCGTCGCATTTAAAAAATCGATATTATCCAGAATAAGCCCGTCCACCACATAAATGGGTGAGGCCCCGTTGAGGGTACCTGTACCACGAATTCTGACAATAGGGGCTTCCCCAGGACGACCACTTCCAGAAACTACCTGAACTCCGGCAATTTTGCCTTGTAAAGCCTGAGTAATATTAGCCGAGGCAACTTTTTGAAGATCTTCAGATTTTATAGAGCTAACTACGCCCGTCAAATCACTTTTTCTTTGTGAGCCGTAACCAATGACAACAATTTCGTCTAATAATTCAGCAGATTCATTCAACACAACATTGATTTCCGACATACCATTAACACCTATTTCCTTAGAACCGTAGCCCACGTAAGAAAAAACAATAATAGATTGATTATCAGAAACTTCAATGCTATAACCACCATCGAGACCGGACAAGGTACCCGCACTTGTATTTTTCACCATAACGTTAACGCCAATCAGTGCTTCCCCTTTTTCGTCGGTTATTTTTCCTTTAACCTTAAACTGAGAAAAACCTGAAAAAGAACATAATAGAAGAATATTTACAGCGAATAAACTTCGAATGAAAAACTTATTTGTGATATAAAACATCATAGAATTAAAATTTTAAGCTAAATCATTGGATTATTGAACCAAAGAAAATTGAGTTTTTTGGGTAGCCAGTGAATTTCCACCGATAAAGACCTCAAATTGCCCAGGTTCCCAAACGGGCAAATTTTGTGGGTTATAAAAGGTAAGATCATTTATAGAGAGCGTAAATTTAACCGTCTTTTCCTCACCAGCCTTTAGATTTATTTTTTCAAATCTTTTTAACTCTCTTACAGGTCTTGTAACACTGGCCACTACATCTCTAATATATAACTGAACAACTTCTTCACCTGTCATAGCACCCGTATTTTTCACTACCACAGAAAATTCAACCGGACTATTTTTCGTCATTATTTTATCATTCAAAGCGATGGACGAATACTCAAATGTAGTGTAACTTAGACCGAAGCCAAAAGGATAAAGCGGCTCATTTGGACTATCCAGGTATTTTGAAGTATATTTATTTAAAGCGTCAAAAGGTCTTCCTGTGGATTTAACATTATAATGAATGGGAATCTGGCCCATATTTCTTGGAAAAGTCATGGGTA
>JBILDL010000256.1:0-4245 GCA_044352635.1 Saprospiraceae bacterium
TTTAATGATGAATTTTTTTATTGTTCTAATTTAACTATTCTATTTTGGTTTTTTAAAACTTTTTCATAAATTCTTGCCACTTTCCTTACTATATTTGCATTTTTTATGCCTAAAATGTTTTAAATTATCATTAAATCTTCCTTAAAAGAAAGTGGCGCACTGAACATGGTTCTGGCGACCTTAAGTTTTGCCCTCATGGGTGCGTTAACCAAGTTACTGGGAAATAGATATCCTTCTGTTGAATTGGTGTTTTTCAGGAATTTCATTGGATTAATTATTATTCTGGTTTCGATATATCACAAACCACTGATTCAAATAGGCGGCAAAACAAAATTGTTGTTGTTTAGAGGAACTATTGGTGCGACCTCTCTATTCGCTTTTTATTATTGTCTTACTAAAATGCAGTTGGCCGTAGCAAATACTTACAATTTGACCTACCCTTTATTTATTGGTTTTTTTTCGGTTGTACTACTAAAAGCTAATCTGTCCTGGAAGCAATGGCTATCTATTATCATAGGTTTTGCAGGGGTCTTATTTATTTTTAGACCTGACATGAATTATCCGGTAAAATACCATCTGGTTGGATTGTACAGCGGGGTGGGTACCTCATTGGGTTATTTGTCCATTCATTATCTTGGGAAATATTACGATAGACGAACTATTTTACTTTCTTTTTTAGCCGGTGGACTTATTCTTAGTTGTTTTTCTTTTTTGGTGAGTGCGTTCTACCAGAATCCATCGTATGATTTCTTTCTTGCCTCATTTATCATGCCTCAAGGATATGACTGGTTTTTAATACTATGTATGTCTGTCATTGCGTTAATTGGACAGTCCTTCGTAACTAACGCTTTTAGTTTAGGAAAACCGGCCGTTATGGGCACCCTTAATTTTTTGCAAATACCTTTTTCATGGATAGCAGGTTTGATGTTAGGCGATGCTAATTACAACCTTTATACCTATATTGGCATTTTCTTAGTATTATTAAGTGGAATTTGGATGTCCCAACTTTCGAATAATAGGTAATTACCTAATTTTGTTAGATTTTTAAGATTAAAAAACGCAATCATGAAATTGATTTATTTCTTTCAAGTACTGGTTCTGGCCCTTTTGTTGTCTACTTGTGCTAAAAATCCAGTGACAGGAAAAAGGGAAGTGATGTTAATGTCAGAAGCAGAAGAGATAAAATTGGGAGCGGAGTCAGACCCAGAGATTGTTGCAGAATTTGGTGTTCTAGAAAACCAGGAACTTCAGGCATTTATTAATGAAAAGGGAAATGAAATGGCCAAAGTCAGTCATCGCTCTGCCCTT
Organism: Saprospiraceae bacterium; assembly: GCA_044352635.1. Taxonomy (GTDB): domain Bacteria; phylum Bacteroidota; class Bacteroidia; order Chitinophagales; family Saprospiraceae; genus BJGN01. The sequence continues at coordinate 1,309 of JBILDL010000256.1, forward strand.
CCATTTCATTTCAAAATATTAGATTCACCCGTGGTCAATGCTTTTGCATTACCTGGTGGCTACGTTTATTTTACAAGAGGAATTCTGGCACATTTTAATAATGAAGCTCAATTTGCAGGGGTGTTAGGACATGAAATTGGTCATGTTACTGCAAGACATGGGGCAAATCAATATAGTAAACAGATGTTGGCGCAGCTTGGTCTTGCCATTGGTTCAAGTATTTCAAAAGAGTTGGAAACCTTTGCAAACATTGCCGGAGCAGGTTTACAATTGCTTTTTATGAAATTTGGTAGAGAAGATGAATCTCAGTCTGATGAACTTGGGGTTGAATATGCCTCAAAAACAGGGAATGACAGTAAGCAAATGGCAGATTTTTTCAAGACCTTAGATAAACTAGGAGGGGGAGGAGAAGGCAGAATGCCTGCTTTTTTGAGTACTCACCCAGCGCCACTTGACCGTTTTGAAAAAGTAGGTGAGTTAACAAAAGTATGGCAGGAAAAATTGCCAAATCAGTCTTTTTCAGTGAATAGAGATTCCTATTTGAGGAGAATTGACGATCTGCCTTACGGTGAGGATCCTCAACAGGGTTTTGTAGAAAAATCAGTATTTTATCATCCCGCTCTTGCGTTTTATTTTCCTGTTCCAAAAGATTGGACTTTAACCAATGCTCCAACCCAGGTTACAGTGACAGAAAAATCGGGAAAAGGATTGCTCATTTTTGATTTAGCCAAAGGAAATGATTTTCAAGCAGCTTTAAAGGAAACCTTAGATGCCAATGAATTGGAACTGGTGAAGGATAAAAATAGGCGTATAAACGGTTTCCAGGCCATGGAAGCTGAGCTTAAACAAAAAGCACCGAATAGTGGTACAGAACCTTTAACTATAAAATTAATTCTTATTCAAGATGGTAAAAATATGTTTAGATTTCTTGCCATTGCTCAGGGAAATGAAGTGAAAAGTTTTAATTCTGCAATGGACAATGCAGTAGATGGTTTTAGTAGATTAACGGATAGGGAAAAATTAAACAGACAGGTTGAGCGCATTCAAATAGTTAGCGTCAGAAGGAATGGAACGTTTGCAGAAGTTTTATCTGATTTTAAAATGCCAATCTCCAGGCATAAGGAATTGGCTATTTTAAATGGTATGGAGCTTACAGATCGCGTATCTGGAAATATGCTCGTTAAGGTTATAAAAAATGTAAAACCAGAATAATTCTTTGTTTGATGTTGAAATATATTGGCTTAGTCCTTTTTTTATGTTGTTTTTTTTCTCTGAAAAGCCAGGAAATTAGCTCCACCCTGACAAGAGATACCTCATTTATGTATAAAGGACGGCCCAAAGCGGCCTTATATTTTGGGACGGATATTGGACAAAAGGCCTTCATACAACAATGGAAATTCTTTCTAAAGGATAAATTAAACACTACCTTAAAGATTGATTCTAAAAGTAAAACGGAGATAAGTTATATTTCAAAAGAAATTAATTCACCTACTTTTTTGGGTGTTTCTACTACGACATTACATGTTACTTATGTACATATCCATAAAGATTCTTTAGTTTGGATTTTGTTTCCAAAAGAGGACGAGCAGTTAGAGAAATGGAGGAGTTTAGCCAATCAATTTTTAGTTGACAAATTACCCTTGTTGTATAACAATGAATTTGAGATTTTAAAAAAAGACGTTCATTTTTTAGAGAAGGAACTGGACAGTTATAGAAATAAATTGATAAATAACAGAAAGTTGATAACTAAACTGGAGAAGGAAAATTTTTCATTGGAAGGCTTAATATTGGAGGAAGAGGATTCCCTGCGGGAAATGATAAAAAAATGGTCCGAAAAGATGAAAAAATGGGAAAAGTTAAGGGCGGTCCCCTGAATTATTTTTTACGGCTTCATAAATAAATCTCATGCCATCTAAAGTTAAATTGGGGTCGATTACATAGAAAAAATCCTTCAAGGGGTGTAATATTGCTGATAAACCACCCGTAGCAATAACGGGAAATGGGTGGTTTAGTTCTTGCCTGATGGCCTCTACGGTATATTTTATAAGCCCAATATAACCAATGAGTACGCCACTCTGAATGGCTTGTACTGTGTTTTTCCCCAATACGGAATCAGGTAAAATGAGTGGAACTTCAGGAAGTTGAGCGGCTCCTTTAAAAAGTGACAGGGTGGCCGTTTTTAAGCCGGGGGCAATCGATACCCCTAAAATACCTGACGATTTACTTACAGTGGTAAATGTTAAAGCGGTTCCAAAATCAATGACAATACTATCAAATGGATAACGATTGAAAACAGCATAAGCATTTGAAAGGATATCAGTTCCTATCTCGTCTTGTGCAATGATGCCCATTTTTAATGCTGAAAAGTGCTGTTTGCCAATAAGTATTGGCTCTACCTTAAAATGGGCTTTCAAAGCATTTAGCCATAACGGGATTAAAGAAGGAACTACGCTACTAACTACAATATCTGTTATTTCAGACGTTTTTATTTCTCGTTCTACCAGTATTTCTTGTAAGGCATGGGTATAAAAATCTTTATCATCGAGAGGAGGATGAGAAGAAAATCTCCAGATTTCACTCCACACATCATTGTGCCAAATACCAGTTACAATATTGGAATTGCCAATATCTACGGCCAATAACTTTCCTTTCATTTAACCATTTTTTATTCGACGACCAAAATATTAAGATTATTTGGATTTAGTACAGTTTATGAATATAAAGATAGGATACACCCGGGAAAATAAAGTTTTAAAGTTGATAAAAACCTGACAATCAAATTTTTAAAACAAATAAAGCTATGTTTAAGTATAACTTGCTGATTTATAATGAGTTGAAAGCAAATTTATAATGAAATTAAAATGCAAAAAAAACAAAGTTATTAACTAAAGTTTAGGAGTTGCTGAAAAGCTGATTGTCAGCTGAATAAAATCATAA
>JBILDL010000257.1:0-4227 GCA_044352635.1 Saprospiraceae bacterium
ACATCAAAGCAGATGAGGTCAAATTTTTCCTCGGTATAGAACGGAAAAGCAAGGGCATCGGCCTGAACAGTACTAATGCCTGAATTTAAATATTGCAGGGTATATTTTTCAGCAAGATAAATGATGTTTTCATCTATTTCGATAGCTGTATAATAGGCATCAACCCCCATTTTTTTTTCCAGCAAATAGGGGATACTACCCAATCCTAATCCTAATAGGAGTACTTCTTTTTTATCCTTAATTTCAGGGGAAAGATGAATAAATACATCGCGAAATTGAGAATAGAGATCATCCCAGGAGTAGATTGCCTGTTCAGAATACAATTGAAAACGACCCTTATGCAGGCAAACGGTCAGGGGTAAATCATTTTGACCCGAGATAGTTTCCAACGGAAATTCAATCAGGTAACTAAGTATTTTTTTCCAAAAGGGGACAGTAAATCTATTTATTTCTCCCACGGTCTTTGGTATGAGGTAATCTCAAAAATTTTCAGTAAGAGTAATCTTTGTTGAAAAGTAAGATCTGCCTGCCTTCTTGTCATCATCTGTTCAGCGGCACGAAAGGCATTTTCCGGGGAGAAAGTAATGCCTACCTGTCCATTTTCTGATGCGGCAAAAGAGGGAATAAAGCGCGGAGCAATGCCAGGAGTTAGCGTATTGGCACAAATACCAGTTACAGAACCGGGAGTGAAAACGGTTCCATTGGCCGTTTTTGTATGGTCGCCTAAAACAGCACCCATAGATTGCGTGCCTGTAGGGATGAATTGTTCATCTCCCTCATTCCACATTTCTATCTCATCATAAGTGTGTTGCACACTGGCAGCCTGCGTTCCAGCGCCAAGGTTACACCAATTTCCGATGATGCTGTGACCGAGGTAACCTTCATAAGACTTGTTACTATATCCTTGAAATAGAGAGGATTCTATCTCCCCACCTATTTTACAAAAGGGCCCCGTGGCAAAAGGCCCATAAATTTTAGTGCCCATCCGTAAAATCGAATTTTCTCCCAAAGCAAAAGGACCCCGGATAAAACAACCTTCCAGAATAGAAGAATTTCGTGATAGATAAATGGGCCCCGTCGTTGTGTTCAGGTAAGAACCCTGAACGGTAGCTCCTACCTCTATAAACAACTTATCGGCGGGACCGATAAGGGTATTTCCCGGAGGTAAGGGCATGGACTTACGCATTTTGCTAAGTAAACGAAAATCGTCAATAATGGCGGCTTCATTCAGTAGAATTAAGTCGGTAAGTGAGCTTATTTTTAAAAATGGCGTGTCTTGAAGGTCTTGAGCATCAAGCTCTTCAATGGCTTCATCGTCGATTAATTTGCGCAGTTGCTTTTGATCAAGTTTGGCCACAACCAATTGGTCTTCATGAAGGAAGGCCTCATTAATGTCCATTTGCCTAATCAACGCGACTAAGGCGTCAGAAGGTAATACAGCACCGTTAATTACATAATTTTCGGTATCATATTCTAGCGGATATAATTCAGATAGATAGTCTTGCGTAACCACGCTTACTGGAAATCCCAGGTAATGTGACCATTTTTCTCTAATGGTTAAAAGACCAATCCGCAAATCGCAAACAGGCTTTAAGTGTGTAAGAGGTAAAAGATTCTCACGGGCTTCGCCATCGAAAAGAATTACTTGCGCCATACCTTGTTTTTTGGCATTAATAAATACACAAAAAGTCCCAACCGGAGTAAGATTGGGACTTTCAAGCTTAAAAGAAAAATTTAAATTTCTTTATTAAACTTAGTATTCCCGAATTTCTTATTGAATTTATCAATACGGCCTGCCGTGTCAACAAATTTCATCTTACCAGTAAAGAACGGGTGTGAATTGTTAGAAATTTCAAGCTTAATTAATGGGTATTCATTTCCGTCTTCCCATACAATCGAGTCTCTTGTATTAGCACAACTTCTTGTTAACCAAGAAACGTCACAGGAAAAGTCCTTGAACACAACCATTCTATAATTACCTGGATGTATATCCTTTTTCATCGCTGATTATTTTGTCTTTCAAATAAAGTGCAAATATAGTACATTTTACAAAAAATAAAAACCCTTTCTTTTTATTTTTTATTGTGACGCATTTATAAAAAAAAAGTCCTAAAATTGTGTTCCTAATTAAATAATTGCCAATAAAAACCTAATATGAAAACCACGAAGGAAGAAGCCTTGCATTATCATGCGAAAGGAAGGCCTGGAAAAATTGAAGTTATTCCATCAAAAGAAACGGCGACCCAGAGAGATTTAACTTTGGCCTATTCTCCGGGGGTTGCAGAGCCGTGTCTTGCCATTGAAGCAAATCCTGAAGACGCTTATAAATATACGGCAAAAGGTAATTTAGTGGCCGTTATTTCCAATGGAACTGCAGTGCTCGGATTGGGAGATATTGGTGCTCTGGCGGGAAAGCCAGTAATGGAGGGAAAAGGGCTTTTATTTAAAATTTATGCCGATATTGATGTTTTCGATATCGAATTGGACACAAAAAATGTGGACGAGTTCGTTAGAACGGTCAAAATTTTGGAACCTACTTTCGGTGGGGTTAACCTAGAGGATATTTCTGCTCCTGAATGCTTCGAAATTGAAGAGAGACTCAAGAAGGAGTTGAATATTCCTGTCATGCACGACGATCAGCATGGAACGGCCATTATTAGTGCAGCCGCTTTGCTCAACGCGCTGGAAATTGTCGGAAAAGATATTAAATCTGCTAAAATTGTGGTGAATGGTGCCGGTGCTTCAGCTATTTCTTGTTCCAAAATGTACCATGCGCTGGGTGCCCTTAAGGAAAATATTTTCATGTTCGATTCTAAAGGGTTGATTCACCCGGAACGGACCAATCTGGATGGTAAAAAAATTGAATTTGCTAATAATCATGCACCAATAGATATTTCTTTAGCCGATTGTCTTCATAATGCAGACGTATTCATAGGTCTTTCAAAAGGGAATGTGCTCAATGGGGAAATGATTAAAGTAATGGCTAATGAACCGATTATCTTCGCTTTAGCAAATCCTACCCCGGAAATAAGTTATGAGGAGGCGCTAGCTTCCCGCCCCGATAGTATCGTAGCAACAGGACGCAGTGATTATCCTAATCAAGTGAATAATGTGTTAGGATTTCCCTACATCTTCAGAGGCGCGCTCGATGTTCGTTCGAAAGTTATTAATGAGGAAATGAAACTCGCTGCCGTTCTTGCGCTCGCCGCATTGGCAAAAGAACCCGTTCCAGATAGGGTAAATCTGGCTTATGGAAAGGATAATATGGTGTTTGGGAAAAATTATATTATTCCAAAACCTGTCGATCCCCGTTTACTTACTACCGTGGCTCCCGCAGTCGCTAAAGCTGCCATGGATTCAGGCGTTTCTAAATTTCCAATTACTGATTGGGACGCTTATAAAATGCAGCTCTCGAAACGCCTGGGTTTAGATAATACCCTCACAAGAGCTATAATTAATAAGGCAAGGCAAAATCCTAAAAGAATTGTGTTCGCAGACGCTGAAAATCCAATGGTTCTCAAAGCTGCAAGAGAAGTAATTGAAGAAGGTATCGCTAAACCTATTTTATTGGGAAATGTGGAGAGGATTAATCAGCTTATTCTGGAAAATCAACTCAATCTGAATAATCCTGTCATCATCGATCCAAAAATTCCTCAGTCTGAGTCCGAAGCAAATCTGCTTTTGGAATACGCAGATCGCTTGTTTGAGAAAAGACAGAGAAAGGGTACAAATAAACCGGAAGCTTATGATCTCATAAAAAGACGTAATTATTATGGTGCTATGATGGTGGAACTGGGTGCCGCCGATGCAATGATTGGAGGAATGACCAGAAATTATCCGGAAACAGTGAGGCCTGCTCTTCAAATAGTTGGACGGAAAGAAGGGATTAAAAAAGTGTCTGGTATGTACATTCTTATGAGCAGATTCGGACCGCTTTTCCTGGCAGATACCACCGTAAATTTTAATCCTTCCGTGGAGGAAATTGTTGAAATTGCTGAATTAGCCGCTGACCAGGTGACTAAGTTTAATATTAAACCTCGTCTGGCTTTGCTCAGTTACTCAAATTTTGGCACCGCCGATGGGGATGATCCTGAAAAAATGCGTCGGGCTGTACAAATATTGAAAGCCCGACATCCAGAAATGATTGTAGATGGAGAAATGCAGGCGCACCTTCCTTTTCATCAGGATTTATTGAAAAATAATCACCCTTTTTGTAGCCTTGCTGAC
>JBILDL010000258.1:0-4213 GCA_044352635.1 Saprospiraceae bacterium
ACCAGTTAACCTAGAGTTACGAAAAACATCGGTTTAAAGGGTCAGAAATATCCCGAGCTTCGCAGGTCAAATGGCCCTGGATTGATTATTAAGTTCATCCACCAAATGGGCTACCTGTTGTTTCAAATGGTCCCATTCCAACATTTTATTCTTAATGAAAGAATCTTTTTCAATACTTCCCAATACTGCTTCCATTTCTTGCTCATTTTCATACATCATCAGCCTGAATGGATTGTCGAAATCCTTCTTTCTTGAACGAATAAACTGAGTTTGGAAAATCTCTATAATACCCTTGAATTGCCCCAGAATATCAATCAAAAAAGCAATATCCCATTTTTTGAATGCAGTTTTTGACACTTCAGAAAGGGCTAATAAGGCATCCTGTTCCTTCAAGCCAGCGTATTTATTGCCCTCTTCTACATAAAATTGGTGTACTTCCTCCCAACTTTGTATCTCATTATTTTTCAATCTGTCGTATAGATCCTGGATGGAAACCTCCCGAATCAATTGGCCGCCAATATTCAACCATTTATATTTTTCAAAATCATACGTTGGCAATGCCGCACAAATTTCCATCAACCTTTCTTCCTTCTGAGCTTTCTGTAAAATATGAAATAAGGCCCTTGCCCCATAAAAAATAATGGCATCAGTATAAGCCTTGTATGCTTCATTGATTTTTAAAATGCGAACAGGCCTTTTACCATTTTCAGCCTGCGGCAAATAGAAAGACAACTCTGATTCGATTTTATTCGTAATTTCCTCAAAACTAAAACTTCCATCAATAATCTTTTCTATAGAAATCAATCGTTTATCTAAAAGCGTGTTCATAATAACTTCAGACAATATCAATTTGCCAAAAAACAATTCTGCTACCGTATCCGGGGCCAGATAATCAAAATCAATGGCTTGAATGGTGGCTGTTCTTTTATTCCTTTGCCCGTATTTCCAGGCATTTCGTTCTAAAGCATATTGATTATGTAAAAACCAATAGGCTGGCAAAATACGTAATTCATTGTTATGCAAATCATTACTAACCAATGAAAAAGGTAGTTGAATATTTAATTCGGCTGGATAGTCTCCTTTAACCAGAATACAATAGCTTGAAAATTTAGATGGATGTTTGATACTGACACAAAGGCCAGGCCAGAAACCTCTTCCAATTTCCAATTCACCGTCTGCTGCCCGACTATTATGATTGGATCCAATGGTTGCCCCTGCTGCCAAATTGCTTTGCCCCATTAACAAGGCCGAGCAAAGAAATGAGTTGTTGTGATGTTGCTCATGATTGGGAAAAATCAAAGCATTCAACACCTCGCAGCAAGAGATAGTACTGTTAAATCCAAGGTACGAATTGATTAATCGGGCGCCATATTTTAATTGGGCATGATCTCCCAAAATGAAACGCACGGCTTTAACCCCGTAAAAAATCCTACATCCAAACCCAACGATACCATTTACAATTTCACACCCTTCACCAATTTGAGTATGCCCCTCCGGACCAGAATGTATGGTCACATTTTTAATCTTATTGGCCCCTTTTATATAAGCATTTGAACCAATCAACGCATCTTTTATACTTCGGGTATTTTTTATAATGGTATAATTGCCAATACGACCAAAGATGCCATTTTTTTTGTCAAATGCATTGTCAGTCAATTTTTTGTAAGCGTTCTGGAGTGCCACATCATGCCTGTTTCTCGTCCACAAATAAGCATCTCCGGGCAACATGCCGTCGAAAGGCAATATTTTTCTGCCTTGATTTTCATTACAAAGCTCGAGCCAGATTCGTTTATCTTCCTCCTCGTCCCCTTTTAGGATTCCGTTTCCAAATCGGGCGGTTTCCGAAGTGACCAACTCATTGATGTTCACTAACATGACCTCATTACCCACCACATAATTTGCCATATAAGCCACTTGGTCGATTACTACATTATCCCCAAAATCACAATTTATAATTCTGGAACTGTAAAGTCCGACGGGCAACGACAAATCGCTATAACTCAGGAAAAACCTTTGTAGGTTACCTATTCGAATTAGTCCATAAAAAGTACAATTTCTGACCAGGGAAACATCGAAATCAGGACCGACAAAAAAATCAGACCATTGGGGACAAAAATTATTGTTCCTTTCCAATCTGATAATTTCCTCTTCCGAAAGATTTCTCAGTTCAAAGGGGTATGAAAACGCTTCATTTCTTAATTTTAAATAATCGGACGGGACCATTTTTTCGTCAACAAAAGAATACCCAAGGGATTCCAATGGTTTCTTAAAATATTTTTTTTCCATAATATTTACTCTACCGTAACACTTTTAGCTAAATTTCTTGGCTGATCCACATCTAAACCCTTCTGAATGCCCATTTCGTAGCTAAAAAGTTGCAAAACGATAACATTTAGGAAAGGAGCTAATAATTCATCTGTTTCAGGAAGAAAAAAGGTGTCCCTTGCCAGGGTAGGAACTATTTCATCTCCTTCGGTAGCCAGGGCAATAATTTTTCCCCCTCTGGCTTTAATCTCTTGAATATTCGATATAATTTTTTCGTAACAATTATCTTTTGTCGCCAGAAAAACAACGGGCAAATGCTCATCAACCAAGGCAATAGGCCCATGTTTCATTTCGGCAGCGGGATACCCTTCTGCATGGATGTATGAAATTTCCTTTAATTTCAATGCCCCTTCCAGTGCGATAGGGAAATTATAACCTCTTCCTAAAAATAAAACGTCGGTCGCGGCGGTATATGATTTTACCACCGATTTTATATGGTCATGTTGTTTTAAGACCTTTTCAATAAGCCTGGGTAAACGAACCATTTCCTTACCCAAAGTCATAATCCTTTCGCTGGAAATACTATTTTTCTCCTCCGCAATACCCATAGCCAGTAACATGAGCACCCCTAACTGACCTAAAAATGTTTTGGTACTTGCCACGCCAATTTCAGGTCCAGAATGGGTATAAGCACAAGCGTCACTAATTCTGGGTATGCTACTTCCAACCACGTTAACGATACTAAAGATTAGCGCACCCTGATCTTTTGCCTTTTCCAAAGCCACTAAAGTATCTGCCGTTTCTCCACTTTGTGAAATAGCCAAAACGATATCGCCCGGATAAATAATAGGATTACGGTAGCGAAATTCTGAAGCATATTCAACTTCCACAGGAATTCTTGCTAATTCCTCAATCCAATATTCTCCCAACAGTCCTGCATGCCAACTTGATCCACAGGAGACAATAATAATCCTCGGTGCCTTTTGAAACAAGGAAACCCAGGAACGAATATCCTCTGTTTTTATCAGTGTTCCTGTATCTAATTGTATGCGACCTCGGAGGCAATTGGTAAAAGATTCGGGCTGCTCATACATTTCTTTGAGCATATAATGATCAAATCCCCCTTTTTCAATGGCCTTCTCTTCCATCAAAAGTTCTTGAATGACCGGCGTCACCTGTTCCCCATTAAAATCTATCACCTGAAAATCATGCCTTTTTAATAAAACAATTTCCTCGTTATTAGGATAAAAAACCTGATGGGTGTATCCTAAAAGAGGGGTTGCATCACTGGCCAGGAAAAATTCATTTTCTCCAATACCAATGACCAGCGGACTTCCCTTTCTTGCAGCAAATAAAACATTGGGTTCATCGACGGATAAAAGGAGAATGCAGTAAGTACCTTTTACCTGTTGTAAAGCTTGCTGCAAGGCCTTTTCGACAGATAATAAATCCTTATTTTTCAAAAATTGAATATAATTTAAAAGAACCTCCGTGTCTGTTTCACTTTTAAATTCAAATCCATTGTCAACTAATATTTGTTTCAGATAGGCATAATTTTCGATGATACCATTATGAATCATCGCCATATTTCCATCAAATGACAAATGCGGATGTGCGTTTAAGTCGTTGGGAACGCCATGAGTAGCCCATCTCGTGTGACCTATGCCAATATTTCCTGCAAGTTGTTTCCCTTCGACAAATTGCTCCAGCTCTTTGACCTTTCCCTTTTTCTTAAAAAGTTGCAAGGTATCTTCTTCTAAAAGAACTACGCCAGAACTATCGTAACCCCGATATTCTAATCTTTTTAATCCTTTTAAAAGAATAGGAAAAGCCTCCTTAAACCCAATATAACCAACGATACCACACATAAATAATACTATTTAAATATTTAGTAACTTATTAAAATTTAATACAAACTTTTTAAATAAATCGAGGTAAATAAAGGCAA
>JBILDL010000259.1:0-4208 GCA_044352635.1 Saprospiraceae bacterium
TAATCCACTCAATAATCTCATCTGCTTAGACGGTTCCTGCGTAAAGGGAAAATCCCATTTCCCCGTTGAATCAGATTCCATGCTGGACCAGCTTTCGCCTGAGGGACACTGGGGAAAAACAACAATCGATTGGAAATTTTTTCTGGTACTTTCCTCCAAAAATAAATTAGCACCATGCTTTAACTGTGATTCATTATCATCACCACGCTCTCCCGAACCGTGTAAAAAAACAAGCAATGGATATTTTTTGCCGCAATCGTAATCTATAGGTAGTAAAATACGGTATGGCATTCTATTGCCATTATTGTCCAAAAATTCTCGTTTTTGGAAAGCACGAAGGGTTTCCTGTGCCTCTATTTTATTGATTCCACATAAAAATAAGGGAAACAATAGGAAAATCATATTTTTCATTCCTTGCTTAATTTTGTATTATTGTAAACTTTGCATAGCAAATATAATATTAGCCTTTGCATTCTCAGTCATTATTTAATCCTTTACTGACTATCTTCATGATATGTTCCATAGAAAAAGCCAATATTTAAGCCTGTTCATCCTTTTTTCTTATGCTCTTTTTGCACAAGAAACGCCCTTCATATCGCATTTTTCAAGAAATGATTATCAAGGTCTGAATCAGAATTGGAGCCTGGGACAATCATCGGACGGCTTCATATTTTCGGCAAATTCTGCTGGCTTACTTGTCGCAGACGGTCAAAATTGGAGGAAATTTGAGTTGCCAAAGGGTCAAATTATTAGATCCCTCTCTGTTTCTGCCCAAAATAAAGTGTTTACAGGCAGTGTTGGTACCTTTGGTTATTGGGAGAAAGACAAATTTGGTCATTTCCATTACCTTGATTTAGCAGCAAATAACCTGGATTCTCTGCATCTGAAAGAGGAGTTCTGGCATATTTTAGAAAAGAATAATGATTTGTATTTTCAGTCTTTTTCTGTAATATATAAATGGAATAACAAAAAGGTTTCCAAAATTACTCCTCCTGGAAATATTATGTTTCTGCAAAAAGTGGGAAATAAAATAGTTGTTCCCGTTATCGGTAAAGGCTTGTTTCTTTTAAATGAAGAAAATAATACGTTTAGTTGGATTAAAAATAGTGAGATTCTGCAAAATGAAACCATCTCCTTTATTCTTCAAGATAAGGACGATTGGTTGATTGGCACCCAGCTAGCTGGCGTTTTCAGGTACAATGGTCGTGTTTTTAAACCCTGGGAAAATCCTTTAAATAAGGTCTTAAAACAAAAACAACTCAATAAGGCTATTAGATTGAATGATGGAAGTCTTGCCCTGGGTACAGTGTTGGATGGATTGTTTATTGTGGACTTAAATGGCCAGTTAAAACTTCATTTGAATAAAGAAAATGGGCTTCAAAATAATACGATACTTTCTTTATTCGAAGACAAATTACAAAATCTTTGGGTCGGTTTAGATAAAGGAATCGATTTTATTCACCGCTCTTCTCCGCTCTCCTATTACCATGATACTAAAGGGGTTTTGGGTACCGTTTATACGGCCATAATGGACGGAAATTTATTTTACGTCGGCACAAATCAAGGGGTTTTTGTTAAAAATAAGGTAGATAAAAAGCCATTTTCTTTTATTGAAGGCACCCAGGGACAGGTTTGGCAGTTATTGAAACAGAATAATAAACTCTTGTGCGGGCATAATAGTGGCACTTTTTTATTGGAAAATGGGAAACCTAAACTTATTTCAAATATTACCGGTGGTTGGTCGTTTTGTGAAATCCCCGGTAAAAAAAATGAATTATTACAATCTACCTACACAGGTCTGGCCTTATTTACTTTTCAAAATAATCAGTGGACATTCAACAAAAGATTAGATGGTCTTAATGAGCCTATCAGAAAAATATTACCCGCAGGTGATAATTATTTTTGGGCCTTACATGCAAATAATGGATTATATAAACTAAAAATTGACTGGGGTAAAGGAGCCATAGTATCTCAGGTAAAACTGGATAAGAAGGATGGGCTGTCAGATCAGACCAGATTGGATATTCGCTTTTTCAAAGATACCCTGTTGGTGCATTCAAGAGATATGAATTATTATTATGATAAAACTTCTCAAAAGTTTTTTCCCTGGAAGGATCATTCATTGGAAAAAGGGGCTATATGGTTGGAAGCTGAAAATGAAGGTTTTACTTATAAGAATAATCAATTGAAGCATTGGAAAAATAATGAAATAAAAGCGATTCATCCCATCGCTATGATTCCGGAAAATGAAGATATTGTAAATTTGAACAAGGAGGAATTTTTTGTTGGTTTGGAAGATGGTTACGCGCTGATTCCTAAATATAAATTTGAAAATACTTTTCTAAGAAATAATATTTTTTCTCCGCTCCTCAGTGAACTCAAGGCTCAATCCAAAGATGGAAAAACAGTTAATTTGAACTGGGTGAATAATGGCAAAACGGAAGGGGTAGAAATTCCCCCCTCAGGTTATAATTTGAGCGTTAAATTTGGATTTCCTTCCTTTGAAAGTGGTGTTTTATTCAGATTCCGATTGATTGGATGGCAAGACAACTGGTCGTCCTGGCAGGTATTAAGGTCTCTGAATTGGAATAATTTGTCACCAGGCGATTATATACTTGAAATTCAAGCTAATGTTTCTCCAAAAATACTGAAAGTACCCATTTTTGTTTTACCACAATGGTACCAAACCGTATTCTTTAAAGTAGGAATGATTTTTCTTTCGATTTCTCTTCTCTTTTTTCTCCTTAAAACTTACTTGAAAAGCATTGAAATAAGACACCAAAAACAAATTAAGAAAAAGGAATTTGAATTGGAGCAGCAGGTTGTTAAAGCAAAAAATGAACAATTGGAAGCTGATAACCTAAATAAAAGCCGGGAGTTGGCCAATGCTACTTTTACCCTGATTCACAAAAATGAATCTTTGCTTAGTGTTAAGGAGGAACTCGATATAATGAAATCTGAATCCTCTTCAAAATTATTCGATGGTCATTACAAAAAGTTAATAAGCATTCTGGATAATCAACTGGAAAATGAAAAGGATTGGCAAATTTTTGAAAGTAATTTTAATGAGGTCCATGATATTTTCTTTAAAAAACTGAAACATCAATTTCCTGATCTGACTCCTGGTGACCTGAAATTAGCGGCTTATCTTAAAATGAACCTATCATCCAAAGAGATTGCTCCCTTATTGAATATTTCTATCCGTGGTGTAGAAAATAAGCGCTACAGACTTCGTAAAAAAATGAATTTAGAAGAGGATGATAATCTCACCAATTTTATGATAGACTATTGATTTACTTAAGTTCTCACTACCCAAAATCTGCCTGCGCTGCCTTTACCTATTTTATAATTTTTTTTTGAATGGCGTAGTAGTAGTGTAGTGGTTTTTCATACTTCTTATCTCCAATTGTTGCATCTTGTACTTTGAAATGAGTATAATACATTTCAAGAAGCAAGTGCGGGTTGTATTTGCCAAACAAAATTTCGAATGGTAAAACTACTTTTTGGTAGATTGGCGTATGTGTTAGGTCTTACATTATTTTGTTTGGCACCTCTAATGGCCCAACAGGAGGTCTATTTTTTTAGAGAAAGTAATCAAGGTAGTTTCTATGATTCTGGATTAGCTTTTAAGTCCGGAAATAGTTTTATCGAACAGGCCGGTTCGACAAATGATAAAATTCCGGTAGAACTTTCTATACCTGCTTATCAGGGTAAACATAGTCTTCGCCTCCAATGGATTTCTCGAACAGGGGGAGATTGGTCCGCGTTGATTATTGCCCCAGGATTTCCTTTCCTCGACCTTAGCAAGATGGATACACTCTCCTTTGCTTTGTTTTCAAAAAATGGATTAGACAAAGCAAATATGCCATACCTTTTTTTTGAAGGCGCTCCCGGCAATACAAAAAGTAAGAAGTTCCAACTTTCCCAGTTTGTCCAAAATTTACCTGCTGAAAAATGGCAGCTGGTGAATATACCTATTGCTACATTAAAAGCAGAAACGACGGGATCTTCTTTGCAGTGGAATCAAATAAAAGCGGTCATTTTTGGACAAAATACTGCGGATAATTCTGCTCACGTTCTACTGGTAGATGAGGTAAAAGCTTTTAAAGCCGCTACATTCATTGAAGACATTCCTGCCATAGTTACCTCATTTAGAGTTAAATCTTATCCTGCTCACATCGCATTGCATTGGAAAATTCCTGCTAATC
>JBILDL010000013.1:0-13605 GCA_044352635.1 Saprospiraceae bacterium
GGGGTCAGACTATTCTAAAATATCGACCCCAGAGGGGTCGCATGTTTATAGGTTGTTGCCGCCAGGGGCCAAAAGGTTTAATAAAACATTTTTGCCGCCAGGGGCATAATTGACTATAAACATGTGACCCCACGGGGGTCAGGCTAATCTAAAATATCGACCCCAGAGGGGTCGCATGTTTATACACAAAAAATTTTGTCCATTAACCTCCATTTTTCACCTGGTTTAGACGAAGGTAGGGCTTGCTGATAATTCCACATCAGTTTTTCCCATTCCTGCACCTTAGGGTTACTGGTATCCGATAAAGATTTTGCTTCAAATGAAAAGGAGGCATCCGTTTCCATAATCATAAATAATCTGTTTTCAACACGGTAAATTTCCATAGATTGAATACCAGATGCTGTTATGCTATCAATAATTTCAGGCCAAACCTCTTTATGATAGGCCTCATACGCAACTATTTTTTCTGCTTCATTCACCAGATCGAGAGCCAAACAATATCTCATATTATTATGCATTTAAATGATAAAAAAGTTGGGTATTCCATCCCATTACCTTATTAATATCTGATGGATTGAAGGTACTAAAATATGATTTGACAATATCCCATTGTAGGGAATAATTTCCAGCGAGATTGCAAACAGGCCAATCTGACCCATAGCATAACCGTTCTACCCCAAAAGAAAGAACCAATTCATCTAAATAGGGATAAAAATCCTCTTTTTTCCAATGATGCCAATCTGCCTCTGTAATCATTCCCGACACTTTAATCAACACCTTAGGAAAAGCCGCTATTTTCCGGATATCGGCCTGCCATGAGTTGAATCCACCCTGTTTTATGTCGGGTTTTGCCAAATGGTCTATGATAAAAGGTGTGTCAGGAAAAAGATTCAAAAAGGCTAACACTTGAGGAAGTTGCCTGGCATACACTAAAATATCATAACAATATCCGTACTTAATTAGCTGATCTATTCCTCGCAAAAAAGCGGGATGTAGCATATATTCAGGATCCTTTTCGTCTTGAACCACATGTCTGAATCCTTTCAATATTGGGAAATTTTGATAAAAAGAAAGCCTTTCCTCCACCTTTTCAGACCTCAGGTCTATCCAGCCAACTACCCCTTTTATAAATGGATTAACTTTCGCATGGTCCAATAAAAACTCATTTTCCTTTTCCGATTGCCTGGCCTGAACACTGATCGCACCTGAAATTTTTTCCTTATTTAATAGCTGAAGTAATTCTTCAGGTGAAAAATCTCTTTTCAACGGAGCAAGTTGATCTGAAATCCAGGCGTATTCCTGCGCATCGTATTTCCAAAAATGCTGATGTGCATCTATAATTAGAGGTTCCTCATTCACCATGTATAATTTTAATAAAAGAATATGGTAACAAAACTTACCTTTATAAAAATACTAAAATCAGTTATCTTTAAGAAGGAGAATGTATAAAAATCAACCCGCACTCATGAAAAAATTCATTTACTTTGGCATTACCATAGCGTCCTTCATTTCTCCTAAAGCCTTTACACAAACACAGGAATTACGGGGTGCCTGGATTGCCACGGTAATTAATCTTGACTGGCCAAGCAGGGGGGCGACCACAGAAAAGCAACAAAAAGAACTCTTATTTATTTTTGACCGTCTTCAAATAAGCGGTATAAATACGATTTTTTTTCAAATACGATGTGAAGCTGATGCGTTTTATCAGAGTGATTATGAACCTTGGTCCTATTATTTGACAGGAAAACAAGGTCAGGCGCCCGAACCCTTTTGGGATCCCATCATTTTTGCGAAACAAGAGGCGCATAAAAGAGGCATGGAATTGCACTTATGGTTGAACCCTTACCGTGTCATAAGAAGCATTTCAAGCACTTATCCAAAAGATAGTACGCATTTGTCCGTCAGGCATCCCGCTTGGATGATGCCAGTGAAAAATACTTTATTATTGAATCCGGGAATACCCGACGCCCGCTCTTATTTTACCCAATTAATAGCTCAACTTGCTCTTAAATATCAACCAGACGGTATTCATCTGGATGATTATTTTTATCCGTATGAGGGCATGACGAATGAGGATGCTGCCACTTTTGAAAAATATGGAGCGGGAAAAACGATACATGAATGGCGGGAAGATAACATTAATCAGATGGTTAGAGACGTCAGTTATCTGCTAAGTACCGAATTTCCAATGATAAAATGGGGAATAAGTCCCTTTGGTATTTGGAAAAGTGGCACCCCTTCGGGTATCATAGGTTTATCAGGTGCCAGCGTAACGTATGGAAATGCCCTGAAATGGCTTTCTGAAAAATGGGTCGATTATATTGCACCGCAACTATATTGGGCCATTGGTGGAAGCCAGGATTTCAAATCTTTAAGTAATTGGTGGTCTTTACAGCTAAATGGCAGACATTTATATCCAGGCATTGCCGCTTATAAAGCCGAACCTTCGATGACTTCATTGGCATCTCTTTATAAAGCAGACGAAATACCAAAGCAAATTGAGCATCTTCGCGACAGGCAAATTCCAGGATGGATCTTGTTCCGTGCGGCAAATATCAGCCAGACAGCCACGCAAGGTTTACCCGGCATATTGGCAAATGATATGAATAAATATCTTTCTCTTACGCCAAGCATGCACTGGAAAAGCCAACAAAAACCGGGAGCCGTTAAATCAGGAAATATTGTCCTGCAACAAAATGGTTATTTGGTAAAATGGCAAAAATCTCTGGCGACATCAGAAAATGATGTACTCCCCAGGTTCTATGGACTTTACGAAATTCCAAAAGATAGCTTGATGCAAAATGAAAAACCCAAACTGACAAATGACAAGCTAATTAGGATTACCTCCGACACCTTCATTCACCTTCCATTGAAGATGGATAGAGATAAAAGTGAATTTTTTATTACCGCTATAAGTCCAAATTCCATACAAAGCGAACCTTTTCAATTAACCCGTCAGGTAACTTCTATTAGAGAATTAAATAATATGACCCTAACGATGGAAGACCCATTTCCTAATCCGTCCAATGGGGAATTGAATTTATCATATAATATAATAAAGGATCAAGAGCTTAGCATAAACATCTACTCCTTAACAGGCCATCATTTAGCTACCTTGTTGAACAGGAAAAAATATGAGAAAGGGGAATACTCCTTGTGTTTTAATTTAACTTCCTTGCCAAAACCAGGTATGTATCTGATTATTTTAGAGGGAAAATGGGATAGAATCGTAAAAAAATGGGTATCTTATTGATTATTTTTAAAAGCACCTGAAAATGAAAAGAAGAAATGCAATCCTCACTCTAGGGTCAATAGGCGCGGCGTCTGCCATACCTAATACCCTTCAGGCAAATGTGTCAGTTAAACAAAAGGCAACCTTCACCTTTTGTTTAAATACAAGTACCATTAGTGGTCAAAAACCGGGTATTATTAAATATATTGATATTGCCGCAAAAGCGGGATATGATGGTATAGAACTTTGGACCAATGACATTAAAGAATATCTGAAAAATGGAAATAAACTCAATGACTTAGCTAAAATAATTGATTCATCTGGTCTCAAAGTTGAAAATGCTATTGGATTTGCTCCCTGGATGGTTTCAGATAATGAAAAACGGAGACTTGGATTGATTCAGTTGGAGGAGGAGATGAACTGGCTGGCTGCTTTAGGGGGAAAACGCATTGCTGCGCCACCTGCTGGCGTTGGTAGAGATGAACCTATCGACTGGTTGCAGGCGGGCCTTCTGTATAAGGCGGCTTTAGACCTTGGCAGAAAAACGGGCGTTATGCCTCAACTTGAATTTTGGGGTGCCTCAGGAACTATGTTTCATTTAAGTCAGGCTGTGGCAGTGGCCGCCGCTGCCAATGATGCTGACGCCAGAATATTACCCGATGTATATCATTTATTTCGCGGAGGTTCAGGTTTTGACGCTTTAACAATGCTATCAGGTCCTACCATTGAAATATTTCATTTCAATGATTATGTTGACAACATTCCACAAGAAAAACAGACAGATAATGATCGGGTTTATCCGGGAGATGGCATAGCACCCTGGTCAAAAATCCTTCAAATACTGAAGGAAATGGGAACTCCAAAAGTACTTTCCCTTGAACTTTTTAACAAAGAATACTGGAAACAAGATCCGCTGGAGGTGGCAAAAACGGGATTGATGAAAATGAAGAAACTGGTGGAAACCAACCCTTAATTTCCTCTTTTTTAAAGGCGAAGGCACGCTTTATTCGAATGGAATAATGGCACGTTATTCATTTAACAATTCATTATCGACCACACTGTGTAGTTCTTTTAAAACATTTTGAATTTGACTATTTAACTCCTCAGTTTCCGCTGTTCTACTGGAAGTTCCAGCCGTATCTTTAAGATATTTGGAAACCAGGGAAGATAATTTATTCAGCGCGCTGATTTTTTTATCAGAAGGAGTGATTTCACCTCTAAATGTATCATACTCGGCCAGCGCTTCATCAACTGCTAAAATTCTATTTCTTGAACCTCTGAACACCCCTGACGAAACCTTGATGAACTCGTCTTTTGTCCAAACCTTGTCTTCAAAAGAAACCAAATTAACCTTTAAACCCTCTTTTATATCCGTTTTAGTTTCCTCTTTATTTTGTAAGGAATCAGACGATTTAATCCATTTGAATTCTTTATCCTTTGATTTTTCAAATCCACCTAAGCTACGTTTCGCCAATTCCTTTTTGTATGATTTAGAGAAGAAATAAAACGCGGTGGCTTTTAATTCAAGGAATGCAGCCAGAGAAAGATCTCCAGCCAATGTATAGGAAGTTTCCATGGAGCTCGTATTAAGAGATAATCCATTTTCATTTTTCTCCATTGAAATTTCCTTAGAGGCGTTGAAATTAAGCCTAACAAAGATTCCTCCCTCTGCACCAAGACTAACGGTAACCGATGCAATGAGTGGAATACCTGTTCCTACCCCAACACTTAGAAAAACCTTAACTTCCCCTAAAACTGGTTTACCTTCTTGGGTACCTGCTGAAATAAGATATACCTGATCACCCTTTTTACTTACACTTAACTGTAAGCCAGGCACAGTCACTTTACCTTCCATTCCAGCTGAAGCAACGACGTTTAGCCCGGGCATAACAGGTATTTCTGCACTCCCCCCTATTTTACCTGGAAAAATACTGCCTGGAAATTCTACATCTGGCAGCGTTGCAGAAACGCCATTCAACTCTTTTTTTGTTTCCTTTTTTCCAAAATCATGGGATAAAACACCTGAGCCTTCAATTTTAGGAATTTTATGCCCAAAAAAATCAGTACCTCCTGCTGCTAATCCACCCTCTCCTGAGATAATCCAGCTATCACTTGTTTTTTCAAGAGCCAATTTGGCTAAATTTCCTTTAATAATACCAAAATCCACTTCAAGTTGGGTTTCTAACTCAGCTTTAGACATAGAATACCCCTCTTTATTTATACTCAGATCATTTACCGTGATTTGAAGATTCTTTTTTAAGAAAGGAGGAGTTATTTTGGCCACAGTTTTCTCCGCACTAAATTCTCCATCCTCATAATTCATATTTTTTAGTTCCAGACTTTGGCCAAAAATGACTAAAGTAACATTGGCATTTGTAAATGAAAGGCTTGCCCCTTCCCCTTCTTCCTTTGAAATTCCCACATTTCCATCTGCAGATGCTGAGGCACCATCTATTTCTCCACTCAGATTAAAATCTGAGGAACCACTGTATGAATATTTATCCCCATCTTTGACGACATTAACTATAATATTGGCCATTTTGGCCTTATCGGCAAAATCTAACTCAGGAATGGTTGCGGTGGCTTTATCGAAATCAAAACCTTTGGATTTACTGAAGCTTGGATTTTGGATAACAATATTCAGGCTGACCCCCAATATATCTAAATCCAGTTCTCCTTTTTTAATAGAAAAAATATTCGTTGCAGAATCATAATTAACTCCAGTAACACTAGCTGATTGACCGACCATTCCCGCATTAAAGGCGCCATCCTCCAGCGTATATTGGGTTTTTTCATCTTTTGCTCCCTTTTTTACAGCAACTTTACCCTGTCCACCTCCTAAACCAGGTAAGGTAACGTTAAAACTACCGGATCCATTAAAGCCCCCGGCAGCATTCACATTTCCATTTATATCTGAAAATACGGCAATATCCATCACATTGACGGAAGCAATATTTACGGTAATATCATTGTATGAAAAACCTCCTTTTGTTAATGTTGCGTTGGTTAAGGTAGCGTCAAAAGCTTCCACTTTCAGTACATTTCCAGCAGAGAAGTCCAACTTCAGATTACTTGAAGCGGCCGAAATAACCTGCGGATTCGCAGAATCATAAGTAACACCGGTAATGGACACTTCCTGACCCAAAATAGTCGCGTTAAACGCGCCATTCTCAAGATTATAATGGGTGGTCAAGTCCTCAGGCCCTTTTTTCACAGAAACCTTTCCCGAAGCGTTACCCAAGCCAGCAGCGGTAACTAAAAAATCACCTTTTGCATCAAAACCTTCCTTGGGACTGATATTTCCAGAAATATTACTAAATTTTGCAACGTCATCAAATACGCTGACGGAAGCAATGTTCACAGAAATATTTTCATAAGTAAATCCTTTATCTTTAGCTAGCTTAGCATTGGAAACCGTTGCGTCAAACTCATCCACTTTAAGAATATCACCTAATGAAAAATTTAGTTTTAAACTACTTGAATCGGCTGATATTTCATTTGGATTTACAGAATCATAATTCACTCCTTTAAAGGAAACCTCCTGACCCATGATGATTGCATTAAATTCGCCATCCTGAAGTTTATACTTAGTGACTTTATCATCAGGGCCCTTTTTTACTGAAACTTTACCTTTTGCACCTGCCAGACCTTCTTTGGTTACATCAAAATTACCCTCCCCTGAAAAACCTGTTTTTTGTCCAATACTTCCGTTAATGTCACTAAAAGTGGCTACCCCAAAAAGATTGATAGAGACAATACTTAGCGAAATATCCCCATGGGTAAGGATATTATTGGATATCGCAAGGTCTTTAATTACGGCGACTAAGTTTTCCACCTTAATAGCTTCTCCAACAGAAAGATTTAAATTCAGACCTACCTCCGAAAAATCAGCAGAAGTAACTTTTTTCTCATTTAAGTTAAAATCCAATTGGTTCCATTTTGCAAATACTTCCTGACCCATAATTTGAAAAGAGGCATTTCCCCCCTTACTAATTATAGACGGATCTGCAGCATTTGCCTGATGCTTGACCATAGAGCCAAAATTCAGTTTAAATCCTACATTTTCACTTTCCAGATTCAATTCGGGTGGATTTTCAATGACAGAGCCCATGTACTCTGCAGAATAATCCCCCTGGGTATTAACTTTAAAAGTAGCACTGAAGATCCATTTATCTTTAGCTACTTTTCCTGTAATAAAACTGCCCTGGGTGGTTATTTTAGAAGCCTCTTTATCCAGGCCGAAAGACAATCCTTTTAATAATTCTACTTTATCCAGGGCATTTTTCTGAATAAAATCAGCCCCCTTATTAAATAAGTCTAAGGCACCTCCGACGGCATCATTGGCCATTCCCCTGACCGATTTGGAATTATTTACGGCAAAACCAGCTACTTTCCCTAACAGAGAGTCATTCATAGCAGCACCCAGCGCATTATCTTTTCCCGTCAGCGCAGTTCCCTTTTCATTCAGATCCAGCTCACTTTTGATTAATTTTTTGGAATCAACATACCCTTCCTCATCTTTATAAACACTTAATTTTTGTTTCGCTGTGTCATTAAAGTCATAATTTATTTGAACGGGTGTCCAACCAATTTCTTTATCTTCATTTGCTTGGTCGATCTTTACCGGAATTAAATATTTCAGTTTTTTGGGATCGAAATTGTCTGATAATTCAAATTTTTCTGTTTTAACCCCTAAAAGTCCGAGGCCAAACCAACCTTTATCCTTTGGAAGAGCGCCGGATTTAATTATTTTGGACGCATTCTTTTTGTCTTTTTTATTTGATTCAATGATGGTATTTACCACCTCCGTTTTCCTTAGAGACGCTTTCTCGGTAATAAATCCACTTTTATTGTAGCTATTGTCAATTTCCTCTCCTTTTTCTTCAGGTGGTTTATCTTGATTTTCATCCGGATTAATATTGGCGGCAGGTGTATCAGATGCTATGGTTTCAATAGCATCAGTAAGTTCTGGCTTTTTCTCCAAATCCATTTCCGGCTTCATCGCCTCCTCTTGAATATCCGTAGAATTTTCATTTTCAACCTTCTGAACAGTAGGAGGAGGTGTAAAAAGTTGAGTGGGCGTATTATTCAAATTGCCCTCAACTTTTGCATTTCCCCCAATACTTAAGGCCCTTGCACCCATTGCATCGGCCTCATTTTCCAAGTGTTGTTCATCATTTACAGGAATCTGCTTTTTCCTTTGCGTAGCCTGTTGGGAAGCCATGGTCTGATAAGTCCTTAATTTCTCCGTTTGCGGACTGGCATCCGCCATTTGCTGCAATGCTTTTAATTGTTTCACTCTAGGATTCTCCTGATTAACTTCCTGATTCTTATTTTGAGAAATGCTATCCTGTTGAATCAAACTTTTAGGGGTAGTCTGATCCTTTCCAGTTTCCAGTTTAGCAGCATTTGCACCCATAATAAAAGATAAAAGGCAGACCGTTCAGGTTAAAATACACATTATTAGTAAGTTGCTAAAGATATAACTTTTTTAATTGTTTTTATTCTCATTTTATTTATATGTTAAATAAGTAGTATTAGAATGCTACCTTGGTAAAAAAGTGGTAACATTTGAAAACTTTTTAGCTCAAAGTAAGGAACCAAAGAAATGATTATGAAGGTCTTGGTTTCCAATTTTTGTGAACCTGTAATTATGTTTTGAGAAATGAAATGTACGGTTTTGGTCATTAAAAATGACACATTTCTAATCTTCCAAAACCGTAATATTACTTTCTCTTTTCTTAATTTGCATTAATTATTTTTTCTAACTCCGCCACATGTTCTGGAGTAGGCATAACCAAAGGAGCCCGAACGTCACCCGCACTTCTACCTATAATTTTGGCACCTGCTTTAATTAAACTGACTGCATAACCATTTTTTTTTCCCCTTAAACGCACCAAAGGAATATAAAACTTCTGAGTAATTTCTTTTACAAGTTCTTTATCCCCCGCCCGTAAAGCTTTGTAAAATTTAATGGCTAATTCTGGGACAAAATTAAAAGCTGCAGAAGAATAGGTATTTACACCAATAGACAAATAGGCTTCCGAAATAATTTCAGCCGTTGGAACACCTCCAATATAGGAAAGACGATTTCCAACCGTTTTAATGATATCATTCAGATCTTGCATATTTCCTGTACCATCTTTTAATCCAATCAAATTAGGACAAGCATCAGCTAATTTTTTAATAAATTCAGCTGATAAAATACCATTTCCACGATTGTAGTAAATAACAGGCAGAGAGGTATTGCTAATGATTGTTTTTGCATATTCAAAAACCCCATCCTGCGGACATTCTGTTAAATAGGGAGGAAAAAATAGAAGGGCGTCTATACCTGCATTTTCCGCCATTTTTGCAAATGAAATGGCTTCGGGGATACTTCTTCCAACACTTGAAATAACAGGAACACGCCCAGCCGTTGTTTCTACTGAAACTTTAATAATTTTCTCATATTCTGCAGCAGACAAAGAAAAAAACTCGCCAGTTCCTCCTGCTACGAAAATAGAAGAAACATCGTTATTTACGAACCAATCAACCCGATTTGCAAAGGAATCGGCACTAAATACTCCTTTTTCATCAAAATCGGTGACTGGAAATGATAATAAGCCGTCTTCGAGGGCTGATTTGATTTTTGATAATTCCATAATTATTTTAGGATTTACATTTATTTTCAATTGGACACTTCATCCGACAACGCTTGAAGCATCGCTTTAATATAGCCATAACAAAAGGAGAAGGCCTGGTCTTGAGAACCTTCAGCATGATGATAAGGCACATGATCTGGCATTATCATTCCATCAAAACCAACATCACGCAAAGCGCGAATCACTTGAAAGAAATTCATTTCGCCGTTATCGGGATAAACCTCCATAAAATTATTGTAAGCACCTTTTATATTGCGCAGGTGAACATTAAAAATTTGTTTACGATCCCCAAAATATTTTATGATTGGGAAAATTTCATTTTTGGGGTCTTTTAAACCTTCTGCAATGGAACCGATACAAAAATTAAAGCCATGATAAGGGCTTTTGGAAAGATTAGCAAAACGTTTCATTCCCTCGAAAACGTCTGGACTATTCCAACGCATGATACCTCTGTATGGCGCTGGAACAGGAGGATCTGCAATATGATTGGCCAATTTTACCTTGTATTCTTCTGCAACTGGCAAACAACGCTCCAGCATATAACTGATACGTTCGAATATTTGATCTATAGAAACATCGCCTGCAATCGTTTTCGGTTGTTCTCTTTTTAGGGCCTCTGCATAATTCCATGTTGAATATTCTGCATTTCCCCTTTTCGCATCCAAGGTTTTACCTGTTCTTAAAACGGGTAAAATAGTGGTGTTATAATTCAAAACTTTAATGCCTGATTTTCCCGCCACCTGTATCATTTGTTGAAGCATTTCAATTTCACGATCTCGTTCTGGATTTTTACCCAACATGATATTTGGTAGCAGTTGTTTATCAATACCCGCAGAGGTAAGCGGCCAGTGATAGGCATCGAGACTAATACCATATTTTTCACAAGCATCCCGTTTGGCCAGGGAATCTTCTAAATCCCATCCTTTACCTTCTACAAATTTGGGCATTCCTCCATCAATATTGAAAATTCCATGACGGGCTTTAAACTCCAGATTTTCAACTGTAGTGCCGCCTGACTGACAGCCTGCTTTCATCAAAATCTTTTGTTTAGGTAAATTTAAACCCTTATCAGTATTTGCCGCCTTACTTTGATTAAAGCTAAAAACAGACGGTAAGATAGCACCTAACGTCATGGTTTTTAGTACATTCCTACGTTTCATAACATATAAAATTTAATTATGAATAAAATGGTTTTCATTAAAAAACTTCGTTTTCGAAGTTATGCCATGGGATAAAAATGAGCTGCAATCATAGTTATGACAAGCCCAGATAATCCCATAATGGTTTGCATTGGAGCAATGGTTTTCATCGCTTCCTGTTCCGTCAGATTACTTGTTTTACACATTATCCAAAAACCTGCGTCATTCATCCAGGGAATTAATTTCGCACCTGCACCAATAGCCAAACACAGGTAAACAGGATGAAAACCCAGATTTGCATTTTGAGCCATTCCCGATAAAATACCTGCGGCAGTAATTAAGGCTACAGTTGCTGAGCCTTGTGCCGTTCTAACAATCGCAGTGATGAAAAAAGCGAGAGGGATCAAAGCCATTTGATAGTCCTTTGTCATATCCGCAATGCGACTACTAATCCCCGTTTGCTGTAACATTCCTCCAAATGCACCGCCAGCTGCAGTTATCAAAATAATGCCTCCACCGGTCATCAATGCATTTTGAGTAAATGCTGTCATAGCAGATTTATCGCTCTTTTTTTGATAAGCTAAAACCAAAAGGGCGAATACGGCACCCGTGAACAGGGCAATATTTTTATCTCCAAAGAATAAGACAACTTCCAGTATACTATTTAAAAAACCAAAAGAGGTTAAAGGAGCATCAGATGTATGAAATGCTTCCACAGCAGAACGGATACATATTGTCACCAAAGGAAAAACGGCCGGTAAAAGGGCAAATCCTAAGGCAGGTAAATCTTTGTCGCTTTTATTGGCAATAGCTGCAATATCTTCCAGCCGGGCGTCTGGTGCATCTCTTAAAGTAATTGACGTTCTCCTGTTAAGCCATTTTGCAACAAAATAACCAACCGTAATGGTACATAAACCTAAAAGTGTTCCACAAATCATCATTAATCCAATAGGAACATTTAAGGCTCCGACCAAAAATAAAGGTCCCGGGGATGGCGGTACAAATGAATTTGCCATAACTCCTCCTGCAATAACCGATAAAGCCAGCAGCAAATAGTTTTTTCCTAAACGCATACTCATCGCTTTAGCTAATGGCATCATTAAGAAAATAACGGTATCTACAAAAACAGGAATAGTTAAGAAGAAACTACTTAAAATAAAACCAACAGCAGCATTTTTTTCTCCGGTTACTTTTAACATAGCCCTGATTATTTTTTCTGCTGAACCACTATCAAGCATAGATTTACCAATAATGGCAGCCATAGCAATCAGAATACCAATTTTAGCACAGGTATTTCCAAATTCTGTACCTATGCGTTCCCCTATACTTTTTTGAGATAACTTCAAGGCTTCAGCTGCTGCTGTACCTTTTGCCAGATAAAACTGTTCAACAGCTATCACTGGTGTTAATAATGCTACCGCAACGGCTGCTAACAACAAGGCTAAAAAAGGGTGTAATTTTAATCCAATAATTCCACCTACTACAATTACGATACCGACTAATAAAATAAGAATTGGGTCTGTCATTTTAGATTTTCGTTTTGGGATTTTTAGATTTTTGTAAGTCAATGAATAAACTCAGCCTAATATTATCAGGTAAAATCAGTTCATTATCCTTGCATCATTCAAAAATCATTTAGATTAACAATGGGTTTTAGGTTAAAAAGCATTTTTTGACCATTCTTTTCAATCCTTTAGACATTTAATAAAACAGGAATAAAATCAGCTGCTGGTTATTTAAATTTTTCTTTTCTAAAGGCCTGTATAGTCAATTCAATGAAATATTACCAGCGAACCGGTTTAAATTTCCAATTCGGTATTTTTTTCTGCATTTCAGGCTCATCATCCCGTTTTGTCAAACCGCAACGGAGATAATTTTGATGTAACTGCGCTAAAGCCTGTCTGTCGAGTTCAACACCAAGTCCAGGACCACTTGGAACCGCTACAGAACCTTCCTCAAATTTGAAACGACCTCCTAAAATCACCTCATCAGATTGCCAGGGATAATGGGTATCCAAGGCATATTTTAAATTTGGAATAGCTGCCCCAAGATGCACCATGGCAGCCAGAGAAATACCTAAATGACTATTGGAATGCATGGATAAATCCCGACCGAAAGTGGCACAAACGGTTGTCAATTCCATGGAAGACCTTAGGCCTCCCCAAAAATGATGGTCACTTAAAATGATATCTTCCGCGCCAATACTGATACTCCCCGGAATATCCTGAAAGGAGGTCGTACACATGTTGGTAGCTAAAGGTGTTTTCAATGCTTTTCTTACTTTAGCCATATTTTTTTGCCCCCTGGTAGGATCTTCCAGATATTCCAATATCCCTTCCATTTCCTTACCATATTTAATAGAGGTACTTACCTTCCACAAAGCATTTGGATCAAGTCGCAAAGGAACATCTGATCCAAATGCTTTATGCAAAGCAAAAATGGTATCAACTTCAACCCGGGGGCTAAAAACACCCCCTTTCAGTTTAATTGATTTAAATCCAAACTCATTACACATCGCTTTTGCCTGTACAACCATTTCCTCAGGTGTCAATGCAGTTGCCTGCCGGGCAGCTGCCCAACCGGAGGCATT
>JBILDL010000260.1:0-4183 GCA_044352635.1 Saprospiraceae bacterium
ACAGGGGGAGGCTTAAAAAATGCCGCCTGGTTTCTGAAAGACGAACCGTTTTTAGTGGTTAATGCAGATATTGTTACTAGTCTAAATTTGGCTGAAATGGTTAAATTTCACCAGGAACACTCCTTTTTGGCTACACTGGCCGTTCAAAAAAGAGAATCTTCCAGGCAAATGATGTTCAATGATCAAAATTTATTAAGTGGATGGAAAAATCATCAAACGGGCGAGGAAATTATATCCCGGCAAATAGAAAATCCAATGTTCTATTCTTTTAGTGGTATCCATGTCATTCATCCTGAAATTTTTGAATTAATGCCTGAGGAAGATGTATTTCCAATTATGCCTTTTTATTTGTCTGTCGCATCAAACAAGCGAATAGGAGCATTTGATCATACCGGGGATATTTGGGAAGATGTTGGTAAGCTGAATGCCATTGAAAAAACGGAGGGATTATTATCTATGGTTTCAGGAATTTCCACGTAGGATGGCATGACCGATAGAACAAGAAAGGCAACGTCGTTTATCACAATACTCGTTTTTCAAGTGGATCAAACTTTGGCTTTCTGCGGCTGAAATAGGAATGATACCCATTTTTTTCCAATCACGAATCAGGAGGTTGTCTTCAGCTTCAAGATCATTTAACAAATCAATAGCGTGTTCTTTAACATTGGGAAGCTGATAAATTTCTGAAAATAGAAATTGAAATGGAATAACAAAGTTTATGGCTATACGCTGTATTAAATCTTGTCCTGCTGCAGCACTCGTTTGGGTTGACATTTTGCCAAATCTAAAATGATTTTTCCAATAAAGGGAAGTGCGAATATCAAAAAAGGCATAGAGTTCTGCTTTGCTCCGCAACTGGATAATCTTACTTTTGATATGTTCTGTTTGAAAAATGAAACCCGCCAATGCAGCCATTCTTTTTTCGGGAAATCCGGAAGGTCTCATTCTCATATATCGCCATTGCCCTTTAGGAATAGGCGTTAAATCATGTTTTTGTTTTTGAAAAAGGTACTCATCTTTTAATTTTATTTGATATTCATCCGACAGTACTTCTTCCTCTTCACCCAAAAGATTGGCTTGACCAAATAAAATAGCCTCAATCTGGAAAAGATTTTGTAGTCGCTGGAGTTTTTTAATATCTATGCTTCTCGCTACCTGTAGGAAGGGTTCGGTATTGACAATGAGACCCATATTATAGGCAAGACGCTGAAAAGCAAGTTGTTCCCAATCTCCGTTTAATAGGGTGTAATGTTCTTTTAAGATAGCCGTTTTTGATTCTATCCGCTCTACAGAAAGGGTTTCCAGCCATTTTCGTTTTACAAGGGGTGAAACATGAGGCCAGTGAAAGGAACAGGGAAGCTTATCCTTATGGGTGATGAGTTGGTTGAATAGCAGGGATAAATTTGGGAAAATCCTGTCTTTTAAGACTAGGCAAGGTATTTCCGATCCATCTGTGCGATAAATTTTTATGGTTTCCTCATAGACAACATGAAGAATCACATTATTATAGTGTAAGTTACCAGCGTGACCATGTTTTAACCAATCTGAGGTGGTCAGATGTATTTCAACCTGCCCAATCCACCTGACATCATCTAAGATAAGGTGAGCCTCATAAAAATCAGGCCCGGCATGGCTATTTAATTTTCCAACCCTTAAAATAGTCAGCGGATGTCCCTGAGTAGTTGTTAAGGAATGGGTGTTAAATTGTTGGTATTGCCAGACAAAATGGAGGAAATCTTCACGCATGATAATTTATTTTGCCTGTAATTTCCTCCTATTTTCGGTGGGTTCAAAGGACAGATATAGGGAAATCCAACGGGTCAGAAAACGGTATTCATTTCTGCAAAATGATAAATATGAACGCCTGGTCTATTGGTTACAGCTGCCTGATACATAGATTTTGCTACTTTCGTCGCCTCAATGGGCTTGTACATTGAAGGAACCAGAAAGGCAAGTGGTTTCATAAAAAGGGTAGAAATGATTTCGCCAACCCTGAATTCTTTTCTATTGCCTAATAAAAGGGATGGGCGAAAAATGGTTATGGAAGGTATATTTCTTTTGACCACATAATCTTCGACTTCACCTTTTAAAGCCAAGTAAAAATTTCCGCTTTTACTGTCCGCGCCTACGGAAGAAACCAATAAAAAGGTCGTTCCCCCATTTTCTTCACAATATTGAGCGGCCTTTTCAGGTATATCAACATCGATTTTTCGATAGGCTACTTTATCCCCTTTTACTTGTTTTTGGGTGGTGCCGACGGAGCAAAATACAACATCACAAGCACTCAGCGCATTTTTAAAAGACAAATCATCGGAAAAATCAATCACTATATTTTTTACCCTTTCATCATTAAACATTAAGGGACGTCGCGTTATCACAGAGATGTCAGCAAAATGAGTATCTTTCAAAAGAAGACTTAACAGTTGATTACCAATCAAGCCTGTTGCACCAATAATAGCCACATTTTTCTTTTTCATTAACTTCTTTTTTTAATATACCTTATTACATTTAAATGTAGTTGATTGTTTTCGTAAACAATAGTAAATTTGTATCTGTAAAAATTAAATTTCTAAAAAATATGAGGGGTCAACTAGGAAATTATGGAATGATTTTAATGTATATTATTCCGATTTTTTTATTTTTCGTTTTCCTGGAAAAAATATACGCCTGGTATTTTAAAAAAGAGCCATTCAAGCAAATGGATCTAATTTCGAGTCTCAGTGCTGGTTTTTCAAATTCGATTAAGGATTCTTTAGGTATTGTATTCGTTATTGTGTCTTATGGTTTTATGGTATCAAAACTAGCTGTTTTTGAGATAAAATCGACCCCGCTACTTTATATTACCGCCTTTGTTATCCTTGATTTTTATGGCTATTGCATACATCGGTTGGCACATTCCATCAATTTCTTCTGGAATAAACATGCTATTCATCATAGTAGCGAAGAATTTAATCTGGCTTGTGCGTTAAGACAACCAGTTGCTCAATTTGTAAATTTATTCACTTTCATTTTGTTGCCGGCAGCTATTCTGGGTATTCCCGGACAAGTTATCGCTATGGTAACTCCAGTTCATTTTTTCTTACAGTTTTGGTACCACACCGTTTACATAGGAAAATTGGGCTTTCTTGAAAAAATTATTGTTACCCCCTCGCACCATAGAGTTCATCACGCTATAAACCCTATTTATATTGATAAGAATCATGGTCAGATATTTATTATATGGGATAAGTTATTTGGTACTTTTCAAGAGGAGTTAGACGAAGTACCACCTGTATATGGTATAACAAGACCTATGAAAACCTGGAATCCGATAAGGATTAACTTCAAACATCTTACCCTATTGGTTCAAGATGCCATTCACACCAAAAGCTGGAAAAATAAGTTGCTCATTTGGTTTAAACCCACTGGATGGAGACCAGAGGATGTAATAGAAAAATATCCGGTTGAAAAAATAAAAGATCCTTATCAATTCGTTAAATATGAGACAGGCTCATCTCCTCTTTTAATGGTTTGGTTATGGTTCCAGGTCATTATAACCTTAATATTTATGTATCATCTGTTTGCTAATCTGGCAGACATTGGTAAACCTCATATATTTATTTATGGTGCTTTCCTGATTCTTCAAATATTCGCGTATTCAGAACTGATGGATGGTAGAAAACAAGCTTTTGGGTGGGATGTATTAAAATTAATGGCTGGAATGCTCATCTTATTTTATTTCTCAGGTTGGTTTGGTGCTTCCGGCATTTATGCTTCCCTCGTATTAGGTTATTTGTTGGTATCTGCAGGAGTAACTTATTATTTTACCTTTTTAGATAAGAACAGTCAGCTTGTAAAAGTTTCCGAGGCTTAAGCAATTCGGTCATAAATGAGGAATTGACTTTGGAATTTATTTTTTTCATCAGGAAGATTGACCTTTTCTGAAATACATTCCCATTCTTTTTCATCCCAAATGGGAAAAAAGGTGTCGGCTTCGGGAATATTGGTATTTACTTTAGTAATATACATTCGGTCCCAAAGGGAAGATGATTGTTTATATATCTGACCACCGCCGATGATAAATGCTTCCGTTTCCCCCATGGTTAGCGCCAGTTCGAGTGCTTCATTTATAGAATGGACGGTATGGAAATCGGAAGAAATTAAAAATGGATCAGAGGTAATTACAATATTCCTCCTTTTTGGC
>JBILDL010000261.1:0-4181 GCA_044352635.1 Saprospiraceae bacterium
AATGCCATATACAAGGCAGCAATATTTTCTTCAGGAATATGCCTCAGTAAAATACTTTGGGAAACAGTAAATCTACTGTCATCTCCAGCATAGATTTTAATGATATCAGCTAAAATTCTGGCCGTCTGCGATGATATGTTTCCATTTTCTATGGGAATGCCGACGGCAAATAAGCCAGATTGCTTCTGCTTGAACACATTGGTTTTATACCATTTTTCAAAAAGTAAATCCGTCGGATTTGATAAGGCAAATAAGTGAGGTTGAGAAAAGTGGGCAACATCAGATTCATTCAAAAGGGGGGCCCTTTGATTATTTAATTCCAAATTCACCCATTGCATAAACTGCTCCAATCCCACTTCCTTGATTAAAAATTTAAGGCGGGCCTTATTCCTTTTTACCCTTTCCCCATATCGGTCAAAAACCCTAATGATAGCTTCCGACATTGGAATAATTTGCTCTGCAGGGATAAAATCAAATAATACATCAGCACTTCTTGGTTGAGCACCAATGCCACCACCTAGTAACATTCTGAAACCCTTCACTTCATTTTCAATGACAGGAATAAATCCAAGGTCATGAAAATAAGTATATGCAGTATCGGAAGCAGAACTTGAAAATGCCACCTTGATTTTTCTTCCCAGATCCTGACAAATTGGATTTCTTAAAAAATAAGTAAAGAATTGGTTGGCATAAGGCGTAACATCAAAAGCCTCTTGTGGATCAATGCCTGCAAAAATAGAGGCGGTAATATTTCTCACAGTATTTCCACAAGCCTCTCGCAGCGTAATCTCATCCTTTTCCAATTCAGACCATAATTCTGGTGTTTTGTCCAACGAAACATAATGAATCTGAATATCTTGCCTGGTCGTAATGTGTAAATTTCCCGTTGAGTAGGTATCAGAAACATCGGCAATACGGACCAATTGACGCGCGGTAAAACGACCTAAGGGTATTTTAATCCTGATCATTTGTACACCATGTTGTCTTTGGCCATACACTCCCCTTGCTAAGCGAAGGCTTCTGAATTTTTCCTCTCCAATCAATCCATTTTTAAAGGCATATATTTTCTTTTCAAGATCTAAAATATCTTTTTCGACCACTGGATTTTCAAATTCGGTTCTAAAACTTTGCATGTGATTCAGGTTAAATGAGATGACAAAAATAAATATTATTTCTATATATCCTATGTAATTAGTAGAATAAATAAAATTTATTGGTTTTGCTCATAAAATTTTATCTTCATGGATAAAACCATTGCTATACGGTGATTTTATGAAAATAAAAAACACCATTTCCTATCTTTTCCCTCTCATTTTTTGTCTTGTCACAAATAATGGATTAAAAGCTAGTGCCTGCATTGAAAAAATCATAGTTCCAATGCCGAATGCTTGTAGCAGGCAAGTTACCCTCAGCGAATTAACCTTAGGTGTATTTCCAATTGGTACATATATTGAAATAAACGATGTAAATCCTTCAAATGGCGATATTGTAGATGGTTTGAGTCCGGATATTGGTTGGAAATATGGAATTTTCTCCTCAACTGGAAGTCTTTTGTGTTCTGGAAGTCTGATTACCAAAGATTTAGTACCACCTTCTATGAGCCAAACAGACTCATTAAACTGGATAAACTATGATACCCTGGTCATGTGGAGACATGATTTAAGTCAGATTGAAAACAACAATAATTCGTGGTTCGACCCTTATGACCTTTATTTTGTAGGAATGCCCGTCATGAAAGAGGATTCATGTGGCGGACAAATTCAAATTTTCGTGACCGATAGGGTTAGTTTTCAACCATGTGGAGAATATGAAACTACATTATTTAGAACCTTTTCATTTAATGATGCACGTGGAAATACAAATAGAATACAACAGGTCATTTATTTCAGAAAACCGCCACTGAATAACGAATGTACTTTCAGTATTTCGCCTAACACCTATAGTGATTTTGGGCCTGTTTCTAATCTTACAGCATTTGGAGTAATTGGTAATTATTCAGGACCGGGAACATGCGGGTTGCCTGACACGCTTAAATATAATCAATGTGGAAATTATTCCGAAGCTGAAATTATTGGATTTGCCAAGCAACATTATGTGGCTAATTACCTTCTTCCATCTGGAAATGCAACACAAGTCAATTTATTTGATCTAACGGATGATTTTTCATGGGCTTTTAGTGTTAAAACCTTTTCAGGTTGTCCAGGAAGTACCCTTTCAGAGGTAGTAGTACAAATTGTGGACAGATGTAGCGCTGGCATTATAAAAGATACGCTTTATCTGATATATAAGGATTTTTCTCCGCCAGTGGTTTCCCCTTTAGATGGTACCTTACCCATATTTGGTCATGTTAAACCGACCACCCTAGATGAATATCTGGCATTACCTGTTCTATCCTTTGATTCCTTAGCTCATGGTTGTTCCGGAGAACTTATTTTGCCGGATGGCGCTGATGATAAACAACTGGGATCTATTTTTAACTGGACTTTAAATGATGATTGCTCCTCTAGGTATGATTTGAATCTTCAATTTAAAATTCAAACAGCCTGGGAATTTAATACGCCTTATTTTAAAACCCATCCTGATTTTATAGACCGGGATTATCCTGTTTTTCCGTTACCAGAAGGAGGAAATATGATGTATAATATTCCCGTTGGTTACCACAGACTAGTGATTTCCGCCCTAGACGGTTGTTATAATAACCTTCAGGATACACTTTATTTTTTGGTTTATGATAAAATTAAACCAAGAATGAAAACAAAGGATCAACTAAATATTTCTCTTCCAGTTACTACATGGAATGCAGATAACAAAGGAAAATTTAGTGTAGAAAATGGAGAAGCCAGAATTTATGTCCAGGATATAAACGAAGGTTCCTATGATGGATGCCTATTGGATTCTTTATATATGCGTCGCAAAATTTCCAAAGAATACATTCAGCAATTTTTATTGACAAATATGGATTTTGACTTGTTCAGCCATAGTGGAAAATCAAATGGAATCGTTGAATTCGAAGATTTTGAATCAACCCCTGACAATGCTTATTTTACACCAAGGGGAATGCCTTATGTTTCTTTTTTTTGTGAAGATGTTGGAAAGGAAGTAGATGCAGAGTTGTGGGGGGCTGATTTTATACAAATATTGGATTTATCGGGAACCAATATGTTAACCTTACAACCAAATTGGGATTGGAATCAAACCAGAATTATAGTGGAAAACAACTCAGTCCCTTTGATTAAAGCTCCCACATTACCTAATGCTCAAAATCCAACATGGCATAATTATATAGATGGGACGGACAAGGAAAAGATTAAAAAATTGGAAGACCCTGTTCAATCCAACCAATTATTTGGCATTCCAGAAATTATCAGCGGAGCTTGTCAACCCACCGTTTTATATCATACAGAAAAAAGTCTCAGTTGTGACACTGGATATGTAGATCGGGTATGGACCTTATTACATGTTAGAAAAACGGGTGACACATTGAGGCATACGGCCAGACAAAGAATAACTATTCGAGCCATTCATTCGTTTACCATTTCTGTTCCTGAGGATAAGACAACGACTTGTTTAGCAAAAATTCAACCAAAAAATGAATTCACATGGACTGAACAGGGGTGTGATTTGATTGCTGTAAGTTTTAACGATAAGTATTATTCATCTGATCTTACCACTGAAAACTGCAATAAAATATTTCGAACAGCAACTTTTATTAATTGGTGTATCTTGCCGAATCAACTTCATTGTGAAAAAGTAGATCCAGCTGAATTTGCTAGAATTTTGCCTAGAAAAAATGGGTTGGAACAAACTTTTAGATTTTTAAAATCAGCTGAAGGAACACAACTTCTTACCAGTGCTACCAAAAATTTAGATGGATATTCCTTATCTTATTTTAATCCAGTAAAGACTGCCCCTTGTGCAGGAGAACAAACTTTCGCCTGGCAATATACCCAAATCATTTCAGTGGTTGATGATGTGCCACCTTTGATACTTCCAGGAAATACCAGGAAATTTAATTTAAGCGAGACAGACTGCCAGGCAACTATTCAATTTTCCTTTTATTGTAGGGATGATTGCTCAAATAATTCCTTTAAAGGACGAAGTGTTCAAATCAGAAAAAAGGATACCGGTTCCATAGTTAAAGAATTTAATACTTTCCCCGGATATTTTAAATCAGATACCTG
>JBILDL010000263.1:0-4126 GCA_044352635.1 Saprospiraceae bacterium
TTAAGGTCTTTTCCTTTTCCTGTCCACCAATCTATTAATAATCTACTAACCAATACAGCCGTAAACATAGAGGATAAAATACCGATAATCAAGACAACGGCAAAACCTTTAATTGGACCTAATCCGAAATAAGAAAGCATGAATGCAGAAAGAAGGGTAGTGACGTTTGAGTCAATAATAGCAGAGTATGACTGACGGAAACCTTCTGAAATAGATGTCAATAGGGTTTTTCCCTCATCCAGCTCCTCTCTGATTCTTTCATAGATGATTACGTTGGCGTCAACGGCCATACCAATGGTAAGTACGATACCAGCAATGCCTGGTAGGGTTAAAACGGTACCAAAAGAAGCCAGCGTGCCGAAAATAAAGAAGATATTTAGGAAAAGGGAAATGATAGACATGATACCTGCAGTACTGTAGTACAGGAACATGAAGGCCATCACGATTAAAAATCCAATCACTAAAGAATTGATACTTTTTGAAATATTCTCCTTTCCTAAGGAAGGACCCACTAAGGCTTCTGATATAATTTTAGTTTCCGCTGGTAATTTTCCAATTTCAAGAATGTTGGCTAAATCCTGTGCTTCCTGGATATTGAAGTTACCTGTTATCTGTGTATTTCCGCCAGTGATTGGCTCGTTAACACTAGGGGCAGACACTACTTCATCATCAAGTAAGATAGCAACCTGGCGATTATTATCCTGTGCAGCTTTAGTGGTCATTTCTGCCCAGGCTTTAGCTCCGTTTTTATCCATTCTAAGGGTTACACCTGTTTCCTTAGTAATTGGATCAGGTTCTGCCGCTGCAGCAACCACCTGGTCACCTGATACTGGGGCTTCCGCTCTTTCCTTTTTAATGGCGTAGAGCATATAAAGATCCGTTACCTCGTTCGTTTGTGTGTTGGTAATTGGATCCCTTCCCCAATGGAATGAAATTTCTTTAGGTACTCTGCTTCTAACCTCTGGACGGGTTAATAAAGAATCGATAATAGATTTTTTATTACGTGCCGAAACACCAATAACAGCCATTCCAAATTCTCCTCCTGTATTTAAAGAAAGATTCTCAAATATGGGACCACTGGCTATATTTACCGGGCTATAAAGCGTATCTAATTTGGCAATTTTAGTTTTGTTTTGATTTCCGTCCGCATCTGTGGCATAAGTAGTATCAATACGTAAAATTTCTTTTTTCAATTCGCCACTACCAATGGTTTTTGCCAATTCAGCGTTAGCATCAGCAATAGCCTTTTGAATGGTTTCACTACCTGCACGATTAGGATTCACAGGATCGGTTATCCTGTAAACATCCCAAAATTCAAGTTTAGCAGCGGCTTGTAAGAAATTACGCGCTCTCTCCGGATTATCAATACCTGGAAGTTCCACAAGAATTAAGTCGCGACTTGGGTCAAGAGAAACGTTGGGTTGCATAACGCCAAGACGGTCAATACGTTCTTTCAATAATTTGAAAGTTAATTCAACCGTTTCACTGGCCTTTTCACGTAAAATGGTTACCACCTGTGCGTTACTAGACCCGAAGGTTATTTCCTCTCTGAGTAATTCTGAAGTAGAAAATAATGGCGCCAGTTTACGATTATTTTGCGTGTAGGCGTCCGCAAACAATGTTACATAATCTCCTTGTGAGGTGATTTGATCCTTTGATGCTTTTTCCAGGGCTGCTAAGAAAGCTGGATCTTTACTATCATTCGCAAGAGCACGTAAAAAGTCACGTAAATCTACTTGCAGTAAAACGCTCATACCTCCCTTCAAATCAAGACCCAACGCTAATTGTTGTGATTTTAATTCCTGGTAATTGTAGGTTTTGAGCATAGGAATCTTCAACACCTCTTCAGAAGACATGGAGTCCAAATAGGCAATACGCTTTTGTTTGAACACCTCCTGCTTAAGGTTCTTTGATACGTTTCTGCTTGCTGCTTCAGCATAAGCATCTGCCGCTTTTTCGACACTCTGGGTGGGCAATGTGAATAGGAACTGGATTAATGTAACCAGAACCATCAACACAAGGAAGAACCTGATAATCCCTTTTCCTTGCATAACTAGTTGTTTAACGATTAATGTTTACTTTTTTAGAAAACTGCGCAAATATAATTATTTTACAATATTTTTCACGCTTCAAAAACGCGAAGATACTATTTTCAGATTTCTTTACATAACCTTAACTAAACCTTTTATTTTTTTGTGCATCTTATTTTTACTTAGCCAAATTATTGAAAGGTCTTCCCTCTAAAAAACAAAGTATATTTTCTACGGTCATATCCATTAGTTTTTCTCTTGCTTGTTTTGATGCCCAGGCCACGTGTGGGGTTATGATGCAATTTTCTAATTCAAATAATGGACTACCTGATGCAGGGGGTTCCGTTTTTAATACATCTAAAGCAGCAAACGCTGGTTTTTTAACTTTTAATCCTTCGTAAAGATCTTCCTCATTTATTAAATCTCCTCTGGACGTATTTATTAAAATGGTATTATCTTTCATTTTTTGAAAGATAGTCTTATTCATTATATTTTTAGTGTCATTGGTCAAAGGAATATGTAGGGTGATAATGTCACTGTTTGAAATAACTTGCTCCAATGTTTGAACTTCATACCCCAGATGTATTGCCTTTTCAGCCGTTCTTGCAACCACTTTAACTTTCATGCCAAAGGCATCGGCTATTTTTGCAACGGCCTGACCAATAGCACCAAACCCGACGATACCAATGGTTTTTCCCTCTATTCTTTCCAGTGATTCATGTCCATAGCAAAAATCAGGTTGATTTCCCCAGTCTCCCCTTTTTACCGATGTATTTTGCGCATTTACCCTATTCGTTATATCGAGTAAGAGAGCAAAAACGTGTTGAGCTACTGAACCTGTTCCATAGTTACTTGCATTTAAAACGACTATTCCTTTTTGTTTTGCTTTTTCAATATCTATGTTGTTGTACCCAGTCGCCGTCACGCAAATACATTGACAAAGAGGAGCGTTTTCCAATACCTCCGCGTCAAGTTTTACTTTGTTTACAATGATTATTTCTGCATCTTTGACCCTGCTCAGTACTTCTTCTTTGCTTGTCCGGGGATAGATGGTGGTCCTTCCTAACTGTTTTATTTTTTCCCAGGATAAATCTCCGGGATTTAATGTGTGTCCATCGAGGATAACAATAGATTTCATGGGCAACGCTTTAGATTTTAACAAAACATTTTTACTGAAAATTTCAATATTTTTTTCAAATATGCGTATTAATGTTCAAATACATATAATGAAATATACTCGTTTAATTTTTTTCTTTTATTTATTCGTGCCTTTCTGCAGTTTTGGTCAGAATAGTGTTATTGCTTCTCAGGTTGAATCGTGGGTAAATCAAACCCCCGTTTCTTCTGATTATAATTTGAATTCTTCCTATATATTTTTACTTAACCCATCATTGCTCGCGCCAATGTTTGAGGGGGAAGATCTCAATAAAGGGGAAAGAAGAGATGTGGGTATAAAAAAAGGCGATTATCCACAGTACATGTATCTGGCAGCAAGCATTAAAGACCCCGTTAATCCTACTAATTTTCTTACCATTCCTTTAATGATTCATGATACAAGGAATCCTAATATTTCTTCCAGAATCCTAGAATATGGTGGAAGGGTTTTGGAAAATATTTCAGATGATGTATTAAATAAAGGTGATATAACGGCAAAAATTAAATTCGAAGCTATTAAAAGTAATGAGGCACGTGATTTTTGGCAAAAAACAGCTGAAATTTCTGCCGACCTGGGTAAAACCGCTACGAGTCTTTTAAAAGTAGGGTTATCAGGTCCTTTTTTGGCACTGACCAATCAGATAATGCCTCAAGTCGATAAAGGTCTTCGTTCTATGGAAAAACTGGACGATCCACATAAAATGGTGAGTGAGTTTTACATTAAATTGCTATCCAAGGATTTAGGAAATTTATATGATGAAAAAGTTGTGGGTGCTACCCTTTACAGAATTCATTGGGATGTAGATGTGCCCCTGAAATCTAAGTATTTCCTTCAGTTTCAAGCGGGAAAAGTAGAGGATTTTAAGAATAAAGTACCTAAAACTACGGCGCCTTATATTTTGGTTGTTCAAACGAAGTCTGAATACAATACTGATTATTCA
>JBILDL010000264.1:0-4122 GCA_044352635.1 Saprospiraceae bacterium
GGCGCAATTTCACCAATAACGACCTGGCCAATTTCGAAGGTTACTATGCCTCTGTTCTTTATGCATTTTTCGCTTCGCTCAATGCACAGATTATTCCAGAGGATATCACTAATCATGGTCAGGCCGACATGACCATTATCTTTAGGAATCATATTTATGTGATGGAAATAAAGGTGGTGGACAAGTTACCAGGGAGTAATAATACGGCCCTTGAGCAAATTATCCAAAGGAATTATGCGGAAAAATACAGGAACAGGGAGGGGATAACGGTACACGAGGTAGGCCTTGTTTTTAATAAAACCGAACGCAATCTGGTACAAGCCGATTATGTAACCACCTTGTAGAGACGCGATGCCTCGCGTCTTTTCCCCGACAGGTCTTAATATTATATTTCCCGAAATTAAATGTTCTGAATCATGGATTTTAAAAATTAATGGATTTCACGGATGTTTTTTGCGATACGTTGTTTTAGTTTTGGGAGGCGCTTGACGCCGGGGTTTTGAATCAGGATTTACAGGATTTTTAGGATTAAAAAGGACGTCATCGTTTTGATCTGGAAGGTTATTTGAAAATAGATTACTTTTTACCCTTCTTTTCGCCGATGCGTAACGCATCGTCTTTTCCCGTATGCGTTTCCATTTGATAAAAAACAATCTGGTATCATACTAATCATAAAAATCAAAAAAATCACAGTTCAGACAAGAATTAGTTTCCTTATTTGGGATAGTGTTTTGTTTTTTATACCTTTTTTCCCTTTTAACCCATTTTGTTATTTTTTATGGAACAAATTCCTTTGATTTCTAATAAATCAAAGGAATTTGATGGCTGAATATTTCTTGTATCATTTAATTAGGTGCAGTTTTGCCATTATTACAAATTTAAAAATCATAAAATAATGCTATTTAAGCTCTACTTACCTCAAAAAAAATAAACGCTCACCAACCAAAAATTTATTCAAATGGATTAGATTTGATTTTTATTTTTATTATAAATGGTTGTTTATAGATGCTATTATTGAGTGGTCTTGGTATTTTATTTTCAATTCTTTTGTTAATTTATAACAAAGGCTATAAATCTGCAAATATTTATTTAGGACTGTTCTTATTTTCTTTCAATATAATTGCTCTTACACATTATTTCTACGCATACAATAATTCTAAAGAATTAATAGCTTTTGTATGGAGTGTTCCATTAAACGGATTGGCTTATTCCATTGGACCTTTGGCTTTTTTGTATGTTCGATCCATATTAACGGATAGTAGCTTTTTTAAAAAACAGGACTGGGTTCATTTCATTCTATTTGCTCTTATATTTTTAGGGAGATTACCATCTAATTTTGAAAGTTGGGAAGTAAAATTAGTCTTAGCAGATGAATTTATTCATGATTCATGGGGAAACTTTAGTAATTCAAAATTAAATGTTTTATTACCAGTACGAATAAATTATTTAATAAAGGGACTTCATTTTTTACTTTACATATTAGCCATCTGGTATTTAATCTTGACGACTAAATTTAAAAAGTCCTCAAAGAATGAATACCCAAAACAGGTAAAAATAGTTAGCAACTGGCTTTTCATTTTTGCTTTTATTGTTTCATTCTTGGGCTTTCTTTTTTCCAGAATAATTCTAAATTTTTTAGATGCTGAGGATAGAATTACTTTACAGAATGAAGGAAATATTCTATTTTCACTTGTGTTCGTTGGATTTTTAATCTTTATTATAGGCCTTGTTCTATACCCGCAAATATTATATGGCCTTCCATTGGACAGGACGTCATTTATAATTAATGCTAATGAGTCTTCTGTACCTGAAAAAGAAAAAATAGAAACTATTTCATTTGATGAAGATTATATTAAAAAAATCAGATTATTACTTTTGAACTGGCTAGAGCAAAAAAAATATTTAGACGCTGAATCAATGACCTCTAGTTTATCGAAGGATATTGATTTACCAAATCATCATGTCACTTATTTTTTCAACCATGTCAATGATGAAAAATATATTGAGTGGCGAAATAGAAAGAGGATTGAGTACGCAATGAGTTTAATAAATTCTAAAAATGGATATAATAAAACCCTTGAAAATTTAGGCAAAGAATGTGGTTTTAAATCTTATTCTGCTTTTATTCATAGCTTTAAGCAAATTACTGGAAAATTGCCAAAAGATTATATTAGGGATTTAAAAATATAGTCATTACCCGTAGAGACGATGCAGGCATCGCCTCACTGCCACATCAGGTTCCAATAATACATTTACCTCCAATTCCTCCCTTTTGAATCACGATTCACAGGATATTGAGGATTACAGACGTGGTAGTGCATCGTAATATCATGTTTGTAGGGGCGAATTGCATTCGCCCTCCCATGATAGATATGTATTTCCCTATTTGCGGAACAATATCATTCTTCCTTTATGATAAAGTCGTATTCGCAAGTTAATTAAATGGATGGATGATCTGTTGTGCGCATGGTAAATGGAATAAAAAAATAGGTAATGGTTAAAAAAGGGCGAATTCAATTCGCCACTACGTGAACCATTAAACGATGTTGATGGCATCTTGTCTTGAATAAGGATTTACAGAATTTAGAGGATTTCAATTGACGTCTTCGATTTGAACTTGAGATGGTTATATGTAAATGGGTTATTTTTTTCCTTCATTTCGCCGATGCATCGCACGCATCGTCTGCTCCGCGACAGGTTTCATTTAATTAAATCTAATCTGGTATCAGAGTAATCATAAAAATCAAAAAAATCAAAGTTCAGACAAGAATTAGTTTCCTTATTTGGGATAGTGTTTTGTTTTTTACACCTCTTTTTTTCTTAACTGAATAGTTCATTGGAGGTTCATAAAAACTAAATTCCCAAAACTTTCTAATTTTTTATTTTCAAAAAAGGCCATTTTTTTCCTTTTCTACCATTTTGAGGTTGATTTTGAAACAAATTTCTTTGATTTCTTAGAAATCAAAGAAATTTGTTGGCCAAATATTTTACAAATATTTTGTTTTTTTTGAAGTTTGGCCTGTTGAAAATTTAAAAGATCATAACATGAAGCTAAAGATTTTACCTTTCTTAATGCTCCCTTTATTAGGTTTGGCACAAACCAAATCGAAGGTTGAAATGCCCATGGGGAAAAACACAACCAGTGAAAAGCAGGCATTGGAAATAAAACGTAATGCGTTGTATAATCTGGAAGAGCTTAAAGTGCGCTGGAAGAAAGCCG
The DNA here is from genome assembly GCA_044352635.1 of Saprospiraceae bacterium. Lineage (GTDB taxonomy): Bacteria > Bacteroidota > Bacteroidia > Chitinophagales > Saprospiraceae > BJGN01. The sequence continues at coordinate 3,221 of JBILDL010000264.1, forward strand.
CTTTAGAGAATTGTCCTGGGGTTCCTTGCCCTTCTCTTTCTGTCCCTGGGCCATGTAGTTCCATTGTTGCCACTCCGACAGGTCCAACATCTGCTAGTGTTTCGTTTGTTCCACCCACGAGCGATGGTGGGAGTCCTATAACGGGTTACATTGTGACAGCAACATCAACACCATCAGCACCTGCAAAACGGAAAACAACTGCTGCTATTATTACTGTTTCAGGAACATCTTCACCCATAGTGGTAACAGGGTTGGTTTTTGGTGTAAATTATATTTTCACTGTGTTAGCAACCAATGCTGTTGGTCCTTCTCCTACTATTACCACCACCACTACTGTTACACCTTGTGTACTCAATACGGCAAGCGCAGCATCTTCAAGCCCAACGTTAGCAGTAAATACGGTTTTGACAAATATAACCCATTCAACGACCCTTGCCACCGGTATTGGCACTGCGTCAGGTTTGCCTTCGGGAGTGACGGCCTCCTGGTCGGCAAATATGATAACAATAAGTGGTACACCAACGACAACGGGAAGCTTCTCCTACGAAATTCCTCTGACGGGAGGATGTGGTAGCGTGAAAGCGACGGGCAATATCACTGTGAGTGCAACACCTCCTCCTCCATGTTCAGCAGGAGCTGCCTCATCAACGCCGACACTTACGGTGAGTACAGCTTTGACGAATATTACGCATACAACGACGAGTGCAACGGGCATAGGCACTGCGACAGGATTACCTACGGGAGTTTCCGCTGCCTGGTCAAGCAATACGATTACAATTAGTGGCACACCATCTGTTACTGGAACTTTTAATTATACGATACCACTAACGGGAACAAGTTGTAGTTCTGTGAATGCGACAGGCACTATTACGGTGTCGGCTGCTTGTGGATCAGTTTCTTCT
>JBILDL010000265.1:0-4120 GCA_044352635.1 Saprospiraceae bacterium
GCGAGGTATCTAGTCATGCATACCTTTGCCATTAAAGATAGCAGGCAAAAATTTCTCAATCCTTGATTCCCTGGTTTTCGATTGTTTTGGTGCGGCGAAATGAAGGAGGTATCCTCTTTGCCTTCCGGGAGTCAAAGCGTAAAAAGCTTCTTTAAACGATTCATTTTCCTCGAATTTCTGTTGGAGCTCCGCAGGTACGGGGTAATCAGAGGTCTTTTTCAGTTCAATCCTCAATCCGGCATTTTCTATTTCAACCGCTTCAAAGATATATTCCTTTAGCGTAGCTTCGATGGCTAAAACTTGGCTTGGATGCGTAAATTTAATGATGCGACCACCCTGTACATTTTCCCCTTGTGAAACCAGTAACTTATGTGGGTCATTTAATAAGGCTCCTTTAAAAAAACTGATGATACAACTATCCTTGAATGCACTAATGATAAGAACATTATGATTTTGGTGGGTATAACAAGGTTGTCCCCATTTACATTCTTCAGTTAAACCACATTCCAACACTATATTTCTTAGCAGTTCCAACTCTTTAGCCCATGTATGAACCTTACATGCTGGCGTTCCACCCAAAGAACAACGTCCGCAACCTTCTAGAAAATACGTCTCTATATCCCTTGTCATTTTTGAAAATATTTAAGTTTGAAATGACCCCAATAAAAAGTAGCCATACCCATCAGCAGATTAATCATTCCCGCCAGCGATTCCCAGGGTTTATCATAGAGCGTAAAAATGATCATCCAAAGGGTTAACAACACAAAAATAATTTGAAAAAGCGGATACCAGGGACTTTTAAATCCGATTTCATCTTTATTAGCAGGTTGATTCCTCATTTTATAGATACCAATGACTACCAGCATCGAGGAAAGAGAAATTAGAATACCACAATAGACCAGTATTTGTTCGAAGGTACCTGTTAGGATTAGCAAACTACTGATACCAAATTGTAGCCATAAAGCTCTGACAGGTAAATGATTAGACTGCATTTTAAATAAAGTAAGGAAAGAATGGTCATTTGCCATACTGGCAGTTATTCTGGCTCCTACCCAAACCATAGCACTGACACTTGAAATGAGAGATATAGAAAGGGCTAAGCCGAAAAGATTACCGACGGTTTTGCCAAACATTTTCTGTGCGGCCAAAGCAGCTACATTTAACTGGCCTTCCATTTCTCCTAAGGTCAAATGTTTTAAAAATATATACTGCAATAGGGTATATAAAATGGTGACTATAATGGTACCTCCAATAAGTACGATAGGCAGAGATTTTGATGGATTTTCAAATTCGTTGGTAATGTAGGCAGCTGCATTCCAGCCTGAATAAGAATAAACGACATAAATAAGGGCAATGGCGAAGGCGGGAGAGATGAGTTCTGTTAAATAAGAAGCCTCGGTTGCATTTGTTCCAGATGTTATGCCGGGTAAAAATGTACCCATGGTAATGAGAAATAAAATCAGGAGCATTTTAATTACCGTGCTTGAGTTTTGAAATATAGCGCTGGTTTTTAAATTTCGGGTATGAATAAAAGTTATGATGCCTATAACTACAATGGCTGCCCATCTTGGATTGACTGACAAGTAAGGAAAATAGGAAATTAGGGCCATCGCGGAAAGAGCTATCGGTGCTGTAAATCCGACGGTTAAAGAAATCCAACCAGATAAATAACCAATCAGGGGGTTATATAATTGAGATAGAAAAGCGTATTCACCACCCGATTTTTTGATACTGGAACCTACCTCGGCGTAGCTGAAAGCACCTGATAAAGCGATGACACCACCCAATATCCATAGCGTCAGAATGGTACTGGTTTGATGGAGGCTTTTCACTTGAAAACCAAGACTGGTGAAAGCTCCGGTTCCGATCATATTGGCCAGAACAATGGCTAGTCCGGTTAAGGTCGTTATTTTGTAGTGATTTGTTTTATTTTGGCTCAAACAGATAGATTAAAGGGAAATGAGGTAATCAAAAGCTCATGTAAATTTAAGCTAAAATATAAGATGCTTCATACAACAAGGACATGTTTAGTTACAAATTGGCTTTGCCATTACTTTAAATTTCTTTATATTGGTTACAAACCAGTGCCAATATGAAATTTCCCACCTGTTCTTTGCCCCTTTATTTACTTCTGATATCCCTTTTATCATGTGAACCTTCATCAGAATGGCAACAAATAAGCAATCAGTTAGATACCTATTTTCAAAAGGAATTCCCAGCGGACCAACCTGGCGGGGCTATTTTGGTGATGAAAAATGGGAAGGTTTTATTTGAAAAGGGTTATGGACTCGCAGATCTAAATACAAAAGAACAAATTACCGCAAATACGTCTTTCAACACAGGGTCCATTTCAAAAACCTTTGTTATGAATGGGATTATGATATTGGAAGAAGAGGGAAAACTTTCTTTGGAGGATCCGCTGGAAAAATATTTTCCAAATTTTAAAAATCCGGAAACAGGCCGAAAAGTAAAGATTATTCATTTATTGAACCATTCCTCCGGATTGATTGATAGTCGAAAGGTGCGAATGGATTCGGTATTTTATCTGACAGCAAAAGATGTTGAAAATTTTGCCCCAATTTTGGCTAATGATTCAACGGCTTTCGACGCTGGTTCCCGTTTTGAGTATTCTAATCCTGCGTTTAATGCTTTGGCACTCATCATTGAGCAAGTTACGGGAAGCAGGTGGCAAGATTTTATTATTCAGCGAATTTTTCAAACATCAGGTTTAAAGGATAGTAAAATTACAGATGGACCATATCCGCAAACTGGGGTTGCCCATGCTTATGTTCTGGACAACGGCCAATTTAAGGAAGATGATTATGGGGAAGAACCAACTTTTCCTGCTGCGGGTAATGGTGGCGTCTGGAGTTCGGTTCGTGATTTATACAGATATGAACAGGCATTACAAAAAGAAGTCTTTTTATCTGAAGATATTATAAAGAAAACAAGGACCATTTATCAACCAGAAAATTGGAACAGTTCTATCCCTTCATTTATTGGTTATAGTTGGTTTATTGGAAAGTTCAACGGAGAAAAAGTGATTTATCACACAGGAGATCAGGGAGGATTTATTGCCGATTATGTATGGATTCCATCAAAGAATATATTCTATACAATTTTGTGTAATACACCTAAGCCTACTGCACGGTATAGGAAATTTGTTTTGGAGAAAACATGGAATCTTGTGGAATAAAACGGCGATGAACCGTAGTCAATTATGTACTAAAAACATGGAATCAGGTGGCTCACTTTGAGCCGGAATAGACAATATTCATTTATCGCTCATATTTTTCTCTTAAAATTTCTGCAATAGCATCTGTCTCTCTCTTGTTTCTTCCTGTTGTTGAAATCAACAAAGCATATCCCATATCAGTATTATTATCAACAATCTCAATTTGCCCATTGACATAAGTTTTACGAATGAACCTTTTGCCTCCCCACTCAACAGACAAGCCTTCCTGAACATAAGGACTGTTCTTTAATTTCTTCCAAAGAGCATTTAATTCTTGTTGTCCATGATGTGAAGTTAAGTGAAATTGCTTATCGTTAATTGCAATAGGCGTTTCCTGTAAGTCTATTTCTCCAAGATTTTCAACTATATTACCAATTGCAGGTAAGGCAAAACAAGCTCTGGAAAAAACATTGTTAACTTTTTTTGTTGTGCATTCACCGTTTGCATCTACGGTAATGTTTAGTATATTTTTTGTCCAGGCTGGGTTGCTTTGAACGCTTACACTAAGCGTTTCATATAAATGAGCTGCCGTTAACCCTGCACAATTTGTTCTTGCAATACCATTTGCAGCATCTTCAAAATAGTAATCAGCTTCAACATAATGTGCCATGACATCTTCGTCTTCATCTTTTATAAATGGCAGAACTAACATTCCGTACATATTATTTCTGAGTACTTCATTAACTTCTCTGTTATTAAGCCAATCATATAAAGTATAATCACCTGAGAGCTGAATTTGATGTGAGTCATGATGTGACCTTACACGCAGGAAACCTCTTTGTATAGCTTCTGCGATTGTTTCAGAGAACAACTGCATTTTAATATTAGCAGCAAACCTATCTGCCGAAAGTTCATGAATACTCAATTCGTTATACATTAGCTCCA
>JBILDL010000266.1:0-4110 GCA_044352635.1 Saprospiraceae bacterium
AACACTTTAAAGAAAAACAATCAACCCATTATTTTTAAACACAATACCTTCAAATACTGGAATAATTATTTGGCAAAAGTGGGTTCTTCTAATGTTTGTTTTTATGCAAAAGATAATGCAGGAAAGTATTGGGTGAGTAATGGATCAAAATTTTTATATTCATTTATAGTGGTAAATTTTTTTGAAAGAAAATTACATCAACTATCCATTAGAGGTTTAATGAGTATTGGGGAGGACTTGTATGTAAATAGCTATTCAGGAGTTTTTAAAAATGATAAAAAGCTTAATTTAGACTTAGATAAAGGTGGTTCAAACCTCTTTTTGGATAAAAATAGATTTTTATTTGCTTCAGCTAATAAGATTTACGCTTATGATTATGTCAAAGAAAATTCAGAGTTAGTTTTTGATGATATTTTATATAATGTAACTGGCGAAATATCCTGTGTGTTTTTATTCGATGATAAATTTTGGATAGGTTCTAATAATGGATTATTTCATTTATCAAAAGAGAAGAAACTGATTTCAACAAGTTTAAAAGAAACCGTTAATAACTTTAGAATTATTGGAAACGAATTATTTATATTAAGCGTTAAAGGGGTTTATAAATATAGAAAAGGGCATTTTGATAAATTAATAGGATTGCCAGTAGAAATTTATTATAATGACCTCCTGTTTTTTAATAATCATTATTTCCTAGCCACTTCAAATGGATTGTTAAAATACAATATTCTAGATAGATCCTTTGAAAAATGTTTTAAGAATTCCAGTTATGAAAATATAGAATTTTTTTCCATGGAAATGGATGATTTTAATAATTTATGGATAGGAAGCATGACAGGACTTATAAAATATAAATTGAATGTTGGAACTTTTGATCTGTTTCTGAAAGATTTTGAATTTAATAAAAGGTCTAATTTTAAAGATGGAGATAATTTTTACTTTGGAACTACGGATGGCTATATTAAATTTCAGGCATCTAAGTTTTTTAATTCTGAAGATATGGGTTCTGAGCCCTTAAAGAAAAATTTAACTTCCTCCATTTATAAATATTTGTTCTTTTTAATGTTTATACTTTCTTCAATTGTCTTTTTTTATTTTAGGAGTAAGGTAAAGCGGCTGAAACAGCTAGACCAAGAAAAATCAATACCAAATCAAAATATAGAAGAGCAAATTATTGAAAACGAAGGAGAGGCCAAATATAAAATGAGCCAAATTGAAAATTATATTATTGAAAATATCGAGGATATTAACGTAGATAAGCTGAGAGAGGATTCAGGGTTATCAAAAAATATGTTTTATAGAGTCTTTAGCCGGTATTATGATATTACCCCTAAAAGATTGATTAATCAATTGAAAGACGAAAGATTTAGAGTAAAAAGGAAGAATCAGAAAAATTTTCACAATAGGACTTAAAAAGTTTATCCTAGGTTTGTTTTTTTAAAAAAAAATATAAATAATTAAAAAACAATTACTTACAATTGAATAAGTATCAAATTTGTTTCAATATTGTTTTATACTTTTGGTGTTCGGGAAATTTTTGGGATAAAAGAAACTTAAAATGTTTTAACATAAAAAGCTATTTGAATGAATTTGTGGAAAAATCATTCACTAAACCTTTTCAAATGAAAAAAAGATTAAAACATTTACAGGGAGTTTATTTATCTAAATTCCTTTTACTTACATTTAGTTTTTGTGGTATAGTATTAAAAGCTCAGGTTACAAATTCAAAATCAACTTCGAACAATACAATACTAGAAAATAGAATTTTAAAATTGGAAGAAATAAAAGTTCGCTGGAAGAAAGTGGCCTTAGAGAGTTGTTCTCCATGTCCAACGACTGTTCCTCTCTGTTCTGGTTGTGTACTTTCAAGTACAGGTAAAATATGGATGGACAGAAACTTAGGAGCTACCCGAGTAGCTACAAGTCCTACAGATCATTTATCTTATGGTGATTTGTATCAGTGGGGTCGTGGAAGTGATGGTCATCAATTGGTAACCTGGTCTAACGGTACTACGGGAATTCCAGTAAATGGAATAACTTCTACTTTAAGTTCAACTGATTCTCCAGGGAACTCGAATTTTATCACTAATTCCGTTTCTCCATCTGATTGGCGCGCACCAAAGAATGATAACTTATGGCAAGGAGTAGGTGGTACAAACAACCCATGCCCGAGTGGGTTTCGACTTCCAACAGCAGCAGAATGGGAAGCAGAGCGAGCTATTTTCCCTACAAACAATGCTCTTGGTGCATATAATTCTGCACTTAAATTACCAAGTCCTGGATTACGGTTTTTCAACACTGGCAATATCAGTCTTGTTGGTACGGATGGATTCTACTGGTCTAGTAATGTTGGTAATACTAATGTTAATTTATCACAAGACCTACAGATTACACTTTCTCCTGGTTTCAATGCTATTGCTGATGGCTCAAGAGGAAGCGGGTTTTCTGTTCGTTGTATCAAAAATTAAATTTCAGACATTTTGGCCCTATGTAAGAAAGAAAATACGGGAGCAGATAATTAGAGGATTTTCTGGATTCCCGGTCGGTAGACTTGATTATAGAGGCACTTTCAAGTATGTTGCTTATAATGGATACTTTTGGATCGGTACTCTGGAGGGCCTAAATAAAACCGACTGGTATTGCTACTTGTAATACTGCGATGCTGTAATTTAAAAGTATAGTAAATACAATAATATGGATTGTTTTTAGTCCGTTGCTTCAGAGTTTGACGACCCTTTGGGTATTTGATGGGTTAAGTTTTATGAAATATGAGAAACGAGGGATTTTGGGGAAGTTCTCCTCATCCCTCGACTTATTTGAAATATTCCTAAAAAGAAAGATGTTATGTGAAATAGGATTTAATATCTGTTTTCTTTAGGATATTTGAACATCAGAGTGTTACATAGTCCCCATAAATTGTTTTGTCCTTTTAGTAGGAATCATCTATCCCATAAATAATCTTGTTTGAGGGGAGAAGTGGAACAAATAATATGGTTGGTCGTGTGAGCACATCTGCTGTGGGTATTTAGATTATTAAATTATATAATCGCTCCGTTTTCGAAAAGTTTTAATCTAAATTAAGGTAATTTTTGAATCTGATGAATATTCTGATCACCTACTTCAGAGATGTTTTTAATAAATTTGTTCTGTTGCAATTTTTTGACTGATTTGTAAATTTTCTTTTATATCACTCAAAATTTATAAGTTATGCTTAAAAATGCAACTTTTTTATGATTTTATTTACCTGATAATTAGCTTTTTATCAACTCCGAAACTTCAATTCAAAACAACAAAATTAGCGAAAGATATTTTGCATCATGTCAGCGTTGATCTGGAACAAAAGAAACGCCTATAATTAGAACAAGCAGAGGCTGTTAAAGAATCAATGACTTATAATATGATAACAAATAAAATCATATTTTAATCTTAAATATTAAAGTCTTACCATTGATGCGGAGAAAAGGTCGTTAATGCTATACTTCATACCGACTTAATTCAATGTTAAAATATGTTTTTCCCCATATTCTTTAATTCATCTGATATATTGGTTTTTTGTCTTCCCAGATGACGTTTAAATAGCCTATCTTGCCTAAAATTAAAACAGATTCCCGTGATTATTGCCAATCCTATTTATGATGTTGTGTTTAAATATCTGCTTGAGGATGCTGATATTGCGCGTGATTTACTATCTACCATTTTGGGTGAGGAGGTGGTGCATCTGGAATTTAAACCTCAGGAAACGTCCACTGAAAGTAGCGAGGGTATCAAAATTTTAAGATTGGATTTCAAGGCTATCATCAAGAAAAAGGATGGTACCTTGTTTAAAGTGCTCATAGAGTTACAAAAATCAAAACAGGTATTTGATGTGATGCGGTTTAGACGCTATCTTGGGGATAATTACCGGAAGGAAGACCATGTGATAGAAAAGGATGGCCTGGCCGTTTTTCGCCCTTTACCTATTATTACCATCTATTTTTTGGGTTTTCTGTTAAATAATGTACCCTCGGGGGTCATTAAGGTAAAACGGGACTATGTGGATGCGGTCACGGAAGAGATATTGGGGGTTAAAGATGATTTTGTGGAGCTGCTGACCCATGATTCTTACATGAT
>JBILDL010000267.1:0-4099 GCA_044352635.1 Saprospiraceae bacterium
CCTTTTTTCATTATGAAATTTGTGAATTTTATTTGCCTGGGAATAAATCTTTCAAGGTAGTTTGTAGCGCTTCGCCTCTCAGGTTTTTTCCAATAATTTTCCCCTCTTTATCAATCAGATAATTCTGTGGAATAGCCTGAATTCCATAAGCTTTTGCCACTTCATTATTCCAGAATTTTAAATCTGACACATGTGTCCAGGTAAGATTATCATCATAAATAGCCTTCATCCATTTATCTTTTGCATTGGGCTGATCTAAAGAAATGCCAAGTACAGTAAAACCGTTTTCATTATATTTTTGAAAGGCATTTACGACATTAGGATTTTCCTGACGGCAAGGACCACACCAGCTCGCCCAAAAATCAATGAGCACATATTTTCCTTTAAACGAAGACAAACTCACATCCATACCTGAAGTATCTTTTTGAGTAAAAGGGATAGCAAATTGGCCTATATCCGTCATTTTAGCTTTATCAATTCTGTCTTTCATCATTTTTGCCGATGGCAAATTTTTGATATTCTCAGGTAATTGATTGAATAAAGGCTCTGTTTTAGATGCTTCAATGGCATAACCTGCATATTGATTCAAAGCATAAATGGTAACTGCCGACTTATTCATTGGCGAGGTTAGAAATGGCAGATAAATACTTTCCTTTACCACATTATCCAAAGAATCCATAGAAAGCTCCAACTTATCCATCGTCGGTGTATCTTTTGCCTTTCTGGCCACCATATAAGCTTCATTTAGCGCTTTGAAACTTGGATCAAATGCAGAAACTTTAGCTCTTAAGGCCATGTACTCCCCGTGCGTCCCAGAACCAGTAACGGTGCTATTTCCAATAGAATCAATAGCAGTAACCGATATTTTCCCTTCCTCCAGATATACGCTGAATATATCCCGGGCATAATTAATCATTTGTACCTTTGCCGTATCTGAACCTTTCGCATAAACCACACGCAATTGGGAAAGAACGGGCTCCTCCAATTTCATGTCAAATTGAGCAACTTTTCCCTCTGAAACCAGGGCACTATCTGTAAAACGCTGGCTTGTTGCATAGTTATAATAAGTAACAAAAACCTTTTCTACTGGTTTTTGTATGGTCTTGACATCTACTTTCAAAGTTAGATTAGGGGTTGGTTTAACCAGTTCCTGACCAATGGCCAAAAAGGAATAAATGGTTAGAAAAAGTAAGCAGATGGTTCTCATTTTCAATAATTTTTAGGATATGTTTCAAATATACTTATTATAATCTATTTTTGTTAAATAAATATAATCAACTATTGCCCTATGGAAAATACGAATTCAAATATTAACGGACTTTTAGGTCTTGCCGTTTTCATCCTGTTCATAGCTATCTTTTATGCAGGCGCTGCAAAAAAAGTGGTCATTTATTACGATACAAAAGATTTGTTTATCTCGGTAGGTGCATTGATTACCCCCCTGATGATTTACGTATTTTTACAGGAAGAAAAAATCGAATCAGATACGGCAAAGGCTATTATTTATTATATTATAACACCCATATTAGGATTATTATCTCTATATCTGCTTTATTTGAATTTCAAAAGCGGCGTTTTTCATAATAAAAGCATTACCATTGGTCTGATCGTTGGTCTTTTCAAATTAGTCTATGTAGTGTTGGCTTTTGCCGTTATTTTGGCGCAATTTTCCGACGCTAAAGATAGAAGAAGGTCCTTTGGCGATATCATTGTTGCCACCTTGCTTGTAGGCTTGGCTATTTGGGTTACCAGTGTACTTGTCAATGGCAAAGAAGTTTACAAGCAAAAAGGTTGGACATTACCTGCAACCAGTTAATTGCTTGAAAGGGCAAAATCTACCTCCTTTTTAAACGCAGCCACTTTGATATTCGGATCACCTTTTCCCAATGTTTCAATGGGAATGAACCCTTTATACGTTGAATTTTTTATTAGCTTAAATAATTTGGAAAGATCTACCTTTTTTTCTATCCCATTTTCAAATATATTCTCTTTTATTTGCCAATTTACAGCCAAAGGAATGGTTGATTTAATTTGCTCATAAGGATCGCCCGTTCTATAACTTCCGATATCCAGGACTAATCCAAGCCATTCATGTTGGACCATATCAAATATTTTATGAACTTCCTCAGCTGTTTTTATAAAATCATTATGATTTTGTAGGCCAACTATAACCCCATATTTTTGACCAAAATCGGCACATTCCTTTAAATCTTCTGCCATCCAGGTAGCAATTTCCATCCAGGAATATTCTTTGGGAATAATTACCCCGGAAAAAACTCGAAGAACAGGTGCACCCATTTTAGCGGCAACGACAATCCAGTTTTTTACCCTTTCAACCTCTAATCGCCTAAGGTCTTTATTGGGCTGAGTAAAATCATTTCTTACCCCCATTCCGCTAATGGACAGACCTAATAAATGAGCTTTTCTTTTAATATGATATATAAATTCATCAGAAGGTACCGCTGGATAACCCGGAAAATAATAACCTGTTAAATCAATGCCATCAAAATGTTGCCGCGAGGCAAAGACCAGGAGATCCTCTAAACTCATGGTTTTATTCATGAGCGGTTCATTAAAAGAATAAGCATTCAAACTGGTTTTGAGTGATTTCGTCCCCAAAGCTTCGCCCTCAAATAGTGAAAGAGAAGGAGATATCAAACCTGCGAAGGGAAGAACGCCGCACATTTTCAGCCATTGTCTTCTTTGTTCTCTTAATTGCATTGGAATATATTGAAGGATTAAAATCAATATTTAAATATAACTCATCTTACTCAATAAATGATTATATTCGTTACCATTAACACCACACAGAAAAAACACAACATGCATCGCCTTATTTTAATCCTATTATTTTGCCCTTTTTTGATTTTAGCTCAAGACGGCCCTACTGATTTATTACCCCCAACTTTTCATAAATCAAGAAGAGAGGCATTACGAAAATTAATGCCGCCAAAAAGCGTAGCCGTGTTTTTTGCTTCACCCATAAGAAATAGGGCTAATGATGTGGATTATATCTACCATCAGGATCCCGATTTTTATTATTTGACCGGCTATACGGAACCCAATGCAGTTTTTGTATTATTCTCTGAAAATCAAAAAGATTCGCTTGGCAAAGACTTTAATGAACTGTTTTATGCTCAAAGCAGGGATCCCCAGAGAGAGCAATGGGATGGAAAAAGATTGGGTGCTGAAGGGGTAAAAACGACCTTAGGCATTGAACAAGCATTTGATCATAAGGAATTTAAGAAAAAAGAAATTCCATTCAATCAATTTTCAAAAGTCTTCTTTTTTGATTTTAAAAATGATGTACGCAATACAAATGATGCATCTGACCTATTTGATTTAATAGAAACATTTAAAAATAAAGCAGGCATTCCTTCCGATTTCAATACCGTCAAAGAGGCATTTTACAAGCAAATCAGGGAAGTAACTGAGGAAAATTATCTTCTGTTGGCAGAAGGTTTATTTGCGAAGTATGGGAGAAATCCTGGCATTAGGAATGACCCATTTTTCCAGGCCTTTATCAAGGCTGGAAACGGATTGGAAGCAATTAAAGTAGTTAAAAGCATACCATTATTACCTGAAAATCTGGACGCTACCAGTCTGAATCAATTTTTGGGTCAATTGCGCATGATCAAAACGCCTGAAGAGTTAAAGTTACTCCGAAAGGCGATTGATGTTTCTTGCATCGGACAAAATGAGGTCATGAAAGCCATGCATCCAAATTTGTCTGAAATGGAGATAAAGGGTATTCACGAATTTGTTTATAGGAAATATGGATCTGAATTTGAGGGTTATCCCTCTATTGTTGGTTCAGGACATAATGCCTGTGTTTTGCATTACATAGAAAATAACAGGCAAACTGTTAGCACAGATTTGGTATTAATGGATTTAGGTGCAGAATATCATGGTTATACCGCCGATATTACCCGAACCATTCCAGGTGATGGAACTTTTTCTACGGAGCAGGCGGCCATTTATAATTTAGTTTATCAAGCGCAAGAAGCAGCATTCAAAATATGTAAACCGGGAACAGCCATTCGGGAAACCACCCGGGTGAGTCGAGAAATCATAGACAAAGGCCTCGCGAAATTAGGTA
>JBILDL010000269.1:0-4098 GCA_044352635.1 Saprospiraceae bacterium
TTGCCTTCTTTATTTATCCGTTATTACCAAAAAACACCTAATGTTTCAGATAAGGGTAAAATTCATTTTATAGCTGATAATTCAGAATTATTTGCTGTTGAAGTAAATGGTAATACCATTCCGGCAGAAAATACCCTGGATATAGTAAGCTGGAATATCAATTGGTTTGGGAATCCTGCGAATGGTTTTGGACCTAAAGATGACGATCTGGCCGAGCAAAACATAAAAAAAACCATGAATAGATTAGATGCAGACATCTATGTATTCATAGAAGTGGTTGATGTACAAAGGTTTCGGAGAATGATTCAATCATTGGATGGTTACGGTGTCTCTATTTCCGATTATTGTTCTAATGCCACAGACACATTAAGTTCAAATTATCCTTCTGGTCAAAAAATAGCTTACGTCTTCAGGAAATCACTGGTAGAATCTGTTCAGTTTAGAGGTTTACTAAGAAGTAGCTCAACGGCTTATGCAAATTGGGCCAGCGGCAGATTACCTTATCTTATGGAAGCAAAAATTAAAAATTCCAATACATTTCAAGGATTTCAGGAGCCATTGTACCTCATTGGGCTTCATGGAAAAGCGGGTGACACGGAACAAGATTACCTGAGAAGAAAAGCGGGCGCAAAAGAACTGAAAGATACTTTAGACCAGCAATTTAGTAAGGCAAATGTCATGATTATCGGTGATTACAATGATGATCTGGACGAAACTATTTCTAAAGGTACAGCATCGCGGTTATCATCTTATGACGAAATAGTAAAGGATTCGATAGATTCAGACCGCTATTTGGCGTTGAGTTTGCCTTTAAGTAGAGCAAAATATAATTCTGTGATAGGTTATCAGGATGTCGTTGACCACGTAATGATTTCCAATGAGTTAGAAAATCGATATGTAAAAGGGAGTACCCAAATGCTGGAAGAGATAGCTCAATGGATTCCTGAATATGCCACCACCACCTCAGACCATTATCCATTGTTGTTAAGACTGAATTCCTTGTCTGTGCAAACGCCAACGAGAGAATTCAAGAAAGACGAAATGTCCTTTTTTAAGATTATGGGTAATCCAATAGCTGAAATTTTACATTTGGAAATTACGGCAAATGCTCATCCAATTAGTATTAAAATAATACAACAGGATGGAAAATTGGTGCAACAGCAAACCATTTACAATACCACAGAAGCAACAATTTCCGAGAAAATCTCCCTTCATCACCTGGCCTCAGGCCATTATTTCATACATTGTAAAAATGGAAATAACGAAGAGGTAAAGGGCTTTGTAAAATATTAAATGTATATAACTTCCTTGAAAGAGTACTTTTATTTCCACCAATCTCTTAGATTGTACGAAACATTATTAGATTGATTTTTGGCAAAAGCTATGCCTACTTCCTTTGCAGCTTGTATTTGCCTCTTTTTGAGATCATATAATTGTTTTTCTTTAAAACTCATTTCCCGATTTTTCATGGCCAGATCTGAGGTTTGTCTGCTTTCATTTAAAACCTGATTTCTATTGTATTTTTCGTAGGCTAAGTCCCAACTTTTCTTTTGAGCGGCATCGAGGCTACCGGAAATACTGTTCATAATAGATTTTGCATCGGAAGAACAATCGGAATCAGTAGGAATTTTTGAAAGAAATTCGGCAGTTGCTTCAACATTTCTTGTGGCCCAGGCACTTTTTGCCCCGCCTAAATTCACCGCACAGTGGTGCGCTGAAATTTTATTTAATAACTTAATGACCTCTGGGTAACAGTCCATATCTGGGGTATACAAAGAAATAAATTGAGCCGCATCCTCCCATTTATCTTGTGCTATTGCTGCTTGTGCCTGCGTTAAACTTTGAGCACATGAAAAGGAGAGTTTTTTCTTAAAAATCTCTATGGATAGATCTTGTGCTTTTTCATAACATTCTTTACAAACGGAGGGAATAGCAGTAAGTGAAGCTATGGCTTGGTCAAACTCGCGCTTTTCGGCATTTGCCCTGGCTTCCGTAAGAATAAACTGACATTTTGAGGTGTAGTAATCAATGATCTTATTTTTACCTTGCTGTAAAAAATCTACGTACCCGGGATCAGCATTTCTTAAATGATTAATAGCAGAGATATATGCTTTTGTCTCGTTTTGGCCAACCCCTTTCAATGTTTTGGAATAGGTAGAAAAGAGTATTCCTTCGATACCATCAGCAATATATAAGGAAACTTGCATAGTATATACGTGCATAGCCGGTGCGGTAGAAGTAATTTCTTTTGATAAAATATCGATATGTGGGGTTATGATAAATCGATTTTTATTTGATGTACTGCCAAATCCATTTTTTACAATGATTTGATTTATGATGTTATTCAACTGACTTTCAATGATCGGGGTCAGACCTTCTACCTGCGGAGGAATATAACTATGCAAGGTAATTCGGCTAAAATCATTTAGTGTATCTATACTGTTTTGTGAGTAAATACTTGTTAATGAAGGAATAAAGTGGATTAAAAAGAGTAATAATTTGTGTTTCATTGTGTTTATATTATTTGTCGCCCAATATTAACTGTGCCTGTCCTAATCCCTTCATCATGAGTTTAGACTCAATTTGGAATTTATCCATTAAATACTTTTTAAGATTGAATGCCCAGCGCCTGGTGTCGGTAGCCTGGCCTTTTTCATTGAAAAGAGGAATGCGAACCTGCTCAAAGACCACCATGTTTTCTGTGGCATCCAGGGTACTAAATCTATTTTTTACGGTATTTTCGTGTACCCAGTTTTCAATGATATTGCTAAGCATATCACCGCCAAAGTCTTCTGATTCAAGATTGTGTTCCCAATTATTCCAGGTGAGAACTCTTAGAATTACCTCTCTGCCATTTTCGAACATATCATCAAAATGATTTTGAAGTTGGACGTTATAAAGGTCAATGTTAGCTACAACGGCCTCGGCTAAAAGAACCGGAATTTCGGCGGTAAACGATGGAGCGCCAGTCCCCGATGATCCTGCAATTTGTTTGTTGGTGTATGAATCTATACCCTGCAGATTAAAAGTTACCGTGTTTTTGGGCCCGACACTTTGAATAGTATAGGTCATCTGAATAATTATATCAGCTTTTGCTACTTTCTTTAACTTGTCAATAGGATTTTCGTTAATTTCTGCCCCTTCGCTGTTCATTAAAAGAGCATCCTCAGCCGACTGATTTTCCAAAGATTTAAGGATAGATTCCAGGTTTTTTAACGGAAAACCCCGGTCTGCCATTAATTCATTAATTTTGCTGATGACTAAAATTAAATTAGCATCTTCTTGCAAGGCTTTTTTATAATCGGGAATCAATACTTTGGTACCCTGATTATTGAATTCAGTTAAATAGCCATATTCTTTACACCAAAGATCGCTTGGGACGACCATCAAAGTTGGTTTTTTTGCTTGACCAATGCTTAGGAAGGGCATCATCAGAATAATAGCAAAACAATGTAGCTTAGTCATTAGAACTCTTTTTTACTCCTTTTTTCGTCAAATAATTATCCAATTCAGTTTGTTTGAATATCAAAATAGTACCATAAACAACACCGAACCGGGATTTTTTCTTATCATATTTTGGGTTTACCCCATTTTTTCGTTCTTTGATGAAATCTTTATAATCTCCATTTCGAGCGAAGAATTTTTCAAAAAACGCTTTATGTTTTTCGATGGCATTAACTTCTGTCAACAACGCATTTCTTGCACAAGATGCATCACCAGTAAAAACGCCTGAAAACAAAACATCTTTGAGTGCATTTTTACGGGCATCCTCTATAGCTTCTTTTTTATTCACCCCTTTCCCCCAGGCTTTTAATAAAAAATGGCCATCGTCAGCATTTCCTGCACATTCTGTTTTGTAGGTATAATTTCCAGCAATATTTTTTTGCGATTGGCAAGAAAATATAAGGACAAGGACGCCTAGTATTGTTATGTACTTCTTCATTCCATTTGAGATTAAAAGCCGGTAGTTAACCCTTTAATAATACCTGCATTTTCCAGGTCCTTTCTAAGTTCAGCACTATTCACCGAGACAATTACGCCAATTTTATATTCAGACTTACCTAGTTTGATACGATCTTCGGGAAGGATACTACCATT
>JBILDL010000268.1:0-4098 GCA_044352635.1 Saprospiraceae bacterium
TTCTTATGGCCATTCACTGGACCTTAAAAGGATTATCTTTACCGCCTTGGAGGGAATTTGAATTCATTTCCAAAGACAAAATCTGGAAGTCTTACAAAGAAGTTGAAACTAATCTGGCTATCATAGAAAGTATTCCAGATTGGATAAATGAAACGGGTGAAAAGGAACTGGGATCTTCCTGGCCTGCTATTTTACACGCACTCAATGAACCCGCTTCCCTCATTCTTCGGGTAAATACCTTAAAATCAAATGTTAGGTTAGTTAAAATAGATTTAGAAAAAGATGGGGTAAATACGGTTATTTTGGATAATGAGGGGTTAAGCGTTCCTAATAGAAAAAATATTTTCCTTACCAATGCTTTTAAAAATGGTCATATTGAAGTGCAAGACTTCGGTAGTCAACAAATTGCATCATTCATGGAAGTTGAACCCGGTATGAAGGTCATTGATGCTTGCGCAGGTGCAGGTGGAAAATCTCTTCATTTGGCCGCCCTTATGAAAAATAAAGGCCATATTTTATCTTTGGATATTTATGAAAAAAAATTAATAGAACTCCAAAGAAGGGCCAGAAGAAATGGCGTTCACATTATTGAGGCCAAAATCATTGAATCAAGCAAAACCATTAAACGCTTAAAAGAAAAGGCGGATCGCTTGCTATTGGACGTTCCATGTACCGGCTTAGGGGTGCTAAGAAGAAATCCTGATGCAAAATGGAAACTTTCTCCCTCTTTTTTGGAAGAAGTAAAAATTACCCAGCAAAATTTATTGCGCGATTATTCCTCCATGGTGAAGCCAGGAGGAAAACTAATATATGCCACATGTAGCATTCTTCCCAGCGAAAATGAAAATCAAATAAAAACATTCCTAGATTCAAAAGAGGGCCAGGTATTCACTTTGGAAAATCAAAAGACCTTACTACCAAATGATTTTGGTTATGACGGCTTTTTTATGGCCAAACTCAAAAGAAATGAATAAAAATCTCAATAATTAAAGGAAAAAGGTTAATTTAAGGGAAGCAAAAAAAATGAATCATGAAAACGAAAAAATCCGTTCATCCTAATAGCCAAAAGGCTATTCACCATACGGAACCAAAGAAAAATAATGTCAGTATTTTTCTTACTATTTTGATTATTACCCTATTTTTAGTCTTATTGCTTTATTTCATCGCTCCTTAAGGAATCGATGGAAATAAAATATAAGGTTTCCTTTTTGAAATATCTTGAAAATCCATCTATAGAATCAGTTGGTAATTGACTTCCCTTTCTCGGAATTACAATAGTATTACTATTGTAATTTAGCCGTTGAATAGACTTTAAGGTATAACTAAGCCCTTCCATCTTAGTTGTTTTATCTATTATTTCAATCTTAGTTTTTTGCGTATTGGCAAATTTCCATACATTATTTAACAGAAAATCATTCCCGAAATAGGGAATTAAAATGATAAATAAAGAAAAAGTTACCCAGATATTTCCCCCTATTAATCCCAGTCGCATGATAAAAAAATGCTTCCCGTACATACCAACAATAGAAATAAGTCCGAATAACCAAATGCCAAAACCAAGTTGAAATCCCATTCTGAATCCTCCGTCGCTTTGAAATAAATGACCGCCTGTCATTAAGAAAATGGATAAAAAGAACCAGATAACCCATAAAAAGGTGGACCAATATTTTATGATATGTTTATACGGATAATTTTCCAAGTCAAAATCAGCCACATGTTTTCCTATAAGCAATGCGGCGGGTAAAATAAAGGCAGGCGATTGTGAAATAATACCGGCGAATAATGCGGTAAGCATCCAGATTGACCAGACATCTCCTTTTTTCCACTTTTTTATGGCATCTTTCATTGCTGCAAATATAAATCCAACAAAAGGCCATAATGCCATTAAAACCAATCCGTAAAATAGCACATAATCACTGGATTGAATACCCAAATATGTTTTCCAGGTGCTTGGTGAAGTAAATCGGAAAATGATTACTCCGACAGATAATAAGAATAAACCCAGCCAAAAATAATTTTCAATTTTTGATAGTTTTTGCTGTCTTATAGCTCCAAAATAAAGAACACTAATAAAAAGGGTGGTACCTAAAGCATCAATAAGCAAAGAACCTAACGTTAATATGAAGACCAATCCTAATAAAATATTACTTTGCTTTTTTGTATAAAAAAGAAGGGTTAAAATCAAGGCAGTATGATACAATCCAAGTAAATGGTCAAAACTCAACCAATAACCCACTAAAAACACCCAACTGGAAGTTAATAAAATGATACTGGTAATCAAAGCAATCTGAACGCCAAATAATGCTCTACAAACAAAAAATAGGGCGCCTAAGACACCAAAAAGAATAAGGAGATTAATAATTCTATAACGAATGATGATATTTGGATCAAATTGATAAAATCCGCTATCTAATAAGTTAGATTCTGCCCCGGAGAAGAAATGAGTGGTATTGGGAAGAAAAAAAACCATCCCCAAAAAGAAAAGTAAAAAGGGTATCAGTTTAACGATGGGATTGGACAAAAACTTTAAGAGCATCATTTTATTTTTTAGATGACAAAGATAAGATGCTTAATGAATTTTAGTAGATTCCTTATTTTTACATTAAAATATAATTATGGGTGATAACCACGCGATAATTCTTCCCGTTTTTTATCTGGGTAATATTCAATACTGGTCGAAATTGGTTCATCAGAATAACATTATATTTAATGATGTGGAAAATTACCCAAAAGGTTCATTTAGAAACCGTTGTCATATTGTGAGTAGCCAGGGATTATTAAGATTGAGTATTCCCTTGGTCGGAGGAAAACATGCTGGTCAAAAATATACTGAAGTTAAGATTGACCAGCAGGAAAATTGGCAAAAAAAACATTGGCAGTCCATAGGAACCTGTTACGGAAGTGCTCCATTTTTTCATCATTATGCAGAAAAGCTGCGTACCATTTATGATCGTCCTGCTATTAATCTATGGGATTGGAACCTCAATTTAACGAAAATGATTTTATCTATGTTACCCATAGAACTGCCTGATATTCGCTTTTTATCTGACGGTGACGTTTCAGAACCTAATTTGGATTTATCTCAATTTTTCTCCCCAAAACCGCGGTTTAATCTATCGGACGAAGCCTGGAATAACATAGAATATCCCCAGGTTTTTGAAAACACCTTAGGTTTTTTGCCTAATGCCAGTATTTTAGATCTGATCTTTTGTCAAGGACCTTATGCTCTAAATGTGTTAAGAAAAAGCTATTTGTCAGACAAACAAAGAGATTTGTCCAATTTTTAAGCCATTGCAACCAAAAAATGCAACAAATTATTCATCTTTGAGGTATGAAAAATAAAATTACTGCCGCACTACTCGCTCTTATGTTTGGCGTTTTTGGCCTGCACAGATACTATTTAGGAAGAAAATTTCAAGGTATTTTGCATACCATTCTATTTTTTATTTGCCTGTTATTAGTAACCCAAGGAAATGGGGACATAGCAGAAATGTCTTTAGCTTTGCCGGCTATTTTAGGATTTATGGACGCTGTCCTTTTATTTGTGATGCCAAGACAAGAATTTGATGAAAAGTATAATGCCAAGTATCTCGAATTCGAACCAATAAAACAGGACCCAAAGGAATCGCTGTTTGATTATTATAAATCATTGGGAATAAACAAATATAGAGAATTAGATTTTGCAGGCGCCGCTCATTCATTTCTTGAATCTATTGAAAAATTTGGTGAATCTCCTCAGGTACATTTCAACTTAGCCTGTTGTTACAGCATGCTAAATGATGCCGAAATGACCTATTTACATTTGGAAAAGGCAGTAGCAAATGGTCTGGACAACCTGGAGAAAATTCATGATCACAAAGCCTTAGCTTTTATTAGACAAGATGAAAAATTTAACTTATTTGTCAAAAATAATTACAAAAGACCTTTTGATGATGTGCCAAATGAAAAGGCTGAAAATGAGCCGGAAGAAGAAAAACTCGATTTATATGGTAGTTTGCTTAAACTTGGAGATTTAAAAGAAAAGGGGATAATAAATGAGGAAGAGTTCAATCTTCAAAAGAAAAAAATATTAGATACCTTATAAAATGTTTACCTTAC
>JBILDL010000270.1:0-4094 GCA_044352635.1 Saprospiraceae bacterium
AGGAAAATCTTCCCTCACCAATGCTTTTTTGGGAGAAGATAGAAATATTGTGACCGAAATTGCCGGAACTACCCGCGATGCTATAGATAGTCATTACAAAAAATTTGGTAAGGAATTTATTCTCATAGACACCGCAGGTATAAGAAAAAAAGGAAAGGTACATGAAGACCTTGAATTTTATTCAGTTATGCGCGCTATTAAAGCGATGGAGGAATGTGATGTCTGTATCTTATTGGTTGACGCTACCTTAGGTATGGAATCGCAAGATGTAAATATCTTTGCACTGGCTCAAAAAAGACAAAAAGGGATTGTCATCCTCATTAACAAATGGGATTTAATAAATAAGGAGACGAATACCTCCCGTGATCTGGAAAAAGAAATTCGTGAAAGAATCGCTCCTTTTACCGACGTTCCTATTCTATTTATTTCGGCTACTGAAAAAGTAAGAATTTTTCAAGGGCTCGAAGCCGCATTGTCTGTCTATGAAAATAGGACACGAAAGATAAAAACTTCGGAGTTAAACGACACCCTTCTACCGATTATAGAAAATATGCCCCCGCCAGCACATAGAGGGAAATATATTAAAATAAAATATATTACTCAGCTGCCAACGAGAAACCCTTCTTTTGTATTTTTCTGTAACCACCCTACTCACATTAAAGACCATTACCGGAATTTCCTGGAAAATCAAATGCGTAAACATTTTAATTTCACAGGAGTTCCCATTCACATATTGTTCAGACAAAAATAAGGTTGTCCTTATAAGATTATGAAGTGTTTTGAAACCCCTATTTCGGGACTTTTGCTTTTCGAACCCACTGTTTATCCTGACGATAGAGGGTATTTCTTTGAAGCTTTTCGCGATGATTTTTTAAAAAAACAAGGAATTCATAGCGCTTTTATCCAGGACAATCAATCAAGATCTACTCAAGGTGTCCTTCGTGGATTACACTACCAGACGGGTGAATTTTCTCAATCTAAATTAATTCGCGTATTAAGGGGAGAAATTTTAGATGTCGCTGTTGACTTAAGAGAAAATTCACCCTTCTTCGGAAGGTCATATAGTGTTGTTCTTAGTGAAGATAATCACAGGCAATTATATATTCCCAAAGGTTTTGCCCATGGATTTTTAACCCTGAGTTCTACTGCTGATATTTTATACAAATGCGATACTTATTATCATAAAAATGCGGAAGCGGGCATAAGATATAATGACCCCGAATTGAAAATAGACTGGGGATTTGCCGCTTCGCAACTTATTTTGTCTGAAAAGGATACTATCCTTCCTCTTTTAGGGAATCATTCCCCATCTGAAATACTTTTTATCCCATGAGTAAATCAGTCTTAGTAAGTGGGTCAAACGGACAGTTAGGAAGAGCTTTAAAAGAGGCCTCCCTTCTCTTTCCTGATCTTAAGATTGATTTTCTGGATAGAAACCAACTCGATTTATCACAAATAGGTACAAAAGGTGAAGAAATAGCCTGGCCTAAAGAATTATTAGACACCCAATATGATTATTATATCCATGCTGCGGCTTATACGGCAGTAGATCAGGCTGAAAAAGAAGTAAAATTATGTTTTCAGGTGAATGCCTTAGCAGTTAAGCATTTGGCACAATATTTATCCTCAAAAAATACAAAGTTTATCTACATTTCGTCAGATTACGTTTACCATAGTTTACAAAATACGCCTTTCACAGAAAAGGATTTACCACAACCAAAAGGTGTTTATGCCCGATCTAAATTAGCGGGAGAAGAGGCGGTAAAACAAAACAGCGCAGACTATTTAATTTTCCGCACTTCCTGGGTTTACGGGGAACATGGTAAAAACTTTGTAAAAACGATGGATCGATTAGGTAGAGAAAGAGAGGAAATAAACGTAGTTTTTGATCAGATTGGTTCTCCAACCTGGGTCTATGATTTAGCAAATATGCTATTGACCATTATAGACAACGGAAAAGCCAAAGAAACAAAAGGTATATTCAATTACTCGAACGAGGGTATATGCAGCTGGTATGACTTTGCGCTATCTATTATGCAATATCGTGGGTATTCCACTAAAATCTTTCCCGTTAGGACCACTGCTTTTCCATTACCTGCGCCGCGACCGCCATTTAGTGCTATGGATAAGTCACATTTTAAGGAAGTTTTCGGATTAGACATTCCACATTGGCGCGATGCTTTACAAAAATGTTTAATTAGATTCTGCGATTAATCAAATATTGAACTAAAGCATTCATTTTTCTATTTATATAAAAAAATAATCGGCGTTAACCAATAAACTTGTATATTGGAATAAACGCATAATAATAGAACGATGCCGAATAAATTCACCTGTTTTTTCCAGTCAGACTTTCGGAATAATGTCCTTCAAAGGGGTCTTTTTTTACTCATCCTTTTTGTAACATTTATTCCTAACATATATGCTACCCATAATAGAGCAGGAGAAATCTCTATTTCACAAGTAGGCGATTGTACCTCCAGTCTTACTATTAGAGCCACTATAACTACCTATACAAAGACCAGTAGTATTCAGGCAGACAGAGATACTCTTTTCATTTGCTGGGGTGACGGCAAATGCGAAAAAGTAGGCCGATCTAACGGAGGTGGAAGCGTTCCAAAGGGAGAACCTCTTGAAAATGATACTAAAAGGAATATTTATGTCGCTTTTCATACCTTTCCGTCCAGAGGTACTTATGTGATTTCAACCACAGATCCCAACAGAAATGGGGGGATTTTAAATGTTAATTATCCTAATTCTGAACAAATCAGGTTTCACATTCAGACTACCTACTCTTTCCCAAATCCTCAATTCCAGGGTTGTAACAATACACCGATACTTTTACAGCCTCCAATTGATATAGGTTGTGTAGGTCAGAAATTCATACACAATCCTAATGCTTATGATAGTGATGGAGATAGTTTATCATATCATTTTTCTGTTCCTTTACAAGATGTAGGATTAGCAGTCCCAAATTATATATTTCCAAGTAATATAAGCCCAGGACCTAAAAATAATTTGACCCTCAATCCTGTTACCGGCGATATTGTATGGGACGCTCCACAGCGAGCGGGGGAATATAATTTGTCCATTTTTATTGTAGAATACCGCGATGGTTTTCCTATTGATACTATCATACGGGATATGCAAATACTAATAAAGAATTGTGATAATTTACCGCCTGAAATTAAAGTACCATTTGACGAAATATGCGTCATTGCGGGAGAAACTTTGCGTTTTGAGGTTACTGCAACAGCTCCCTTGATTGAAACAAATCAAAGAGTAAAACTGACTGCACTGGGTGGACCTTTTGTGGTTCAGCCGAGTCCAGCCTCTTTTCTACCCCCAGGCCGTTTCTTTGAACAAGATCCAGTGACCAAAGTGTTCACCTGGAAAACCTCCTGTGAACATATTTCAGAGCAGTATTATTCAGTCGTCTTCAAAGCTCAAGACAACTTTTTTCCCGATTCCTCCGGTTTGGCTATTCTAAAAACGGTGCGTATAAAAGTGGTAGGCCCGCCACCAAAAGACCTTCAGGTAAAAAGTAATCCGCAATCAATTCTCTTAAGCTGGGGGAAACCTTACGCTTGTGATACAGTGGGTGGAAATTACTTTAGAGGATTTACCGTATGGAGAAAAGTAAATACCAGCCAATTTCCTCTTGATACTTGTCAACCTGGTCTTGCCGGCAAAGGTTATACGCAATTAACCGATTTCAGTATCATTAATATACAAAATAATAGATATGTTTACGAGGATAAATCCATCGAATCGGGTAAAACATATTGCTATAGGATTCTCGCAGAATTTGCAAGAACTACGCCTAATGGTCGATATGCATACAACCTTGTGGAAAGTTTACCCTCTGAAGAGATATGTATTCAACTTGGAAGGGATTTACCCCTACCTATTGAGGTTAATGTTAAAAAAACGGCTGTAAACGGGCTGATGAAAATCTGCTGGATCAAGCCAAAAGCTGACGTATTAGACACCATCAATAATCCTCCGCCTTATACTTTTGTTTTAACCAGAGGGACAGGTAATAATCCAGCAACTTTCAGTGAAATTTGGAGAAGCACCCCTGCTTTGTCTTT
>JBILDL010000271.1:0-4088 GCA_044352635.1 Saprospiraceae bacterium
AAAGCTGACTTTGGGTTTCAAATGCCTTTCGATCAGGATAGCCGGCTTTTTAATCCTTCTTTAGGCGGTGGTAGTCTCCTTGATATTGGTATCTATCCTCTCTTATTAGCTACTTTATGCCTTGGTTATCCAGATGAAATTAAAGCTTTGGCCTCATTGACTGAACTACATGTTGATGATGAAATTGTGGCTATTTTAAAATATAAAAATAAAGGCTTAGCTCAAATTCAATCTACCATACGTGCAAATACCAGAACTGAGGCCTTCATTTTCGGTGAAAATGGAAGTATTTGGGTGCCTAACAGATGGATAGATAGCCAAAAATTTTATGTGTTAAAATCAGACGGGCAAGTAGATTTGATTCACTCTCCATGGAAGGGTTTTGGTTACCAATTCCAGATTTTAGCCGTTGAAAAATGTTTGGATCAGGGTCTGTTTGAAAACCCATTGGTTCCCCATTCCCTAAGTCTTCAACTGATGAAACAAATGGATGAAATAAGAAAGCAAACGGAAATTATCTATCCGGAAGATGCGTTTAATTACGAATAATTACCTTTGATTTTTCACCACAATTCACTGGCTAATAGTATTTTATTATTTTGATCACGAATTTCAAATGTTACAGCAGGTTTGCTCCAGTCTATGTGGAGTAATCCGAAATTTAAACTGACAATTAATTTTCCAATGCGGTGTTTATTTGGTTCTTCTCTTAATTCCCCCCAGGTATGTGTTAGTCCGCTACTGGTTATTTCGGGCAGGTTAAGGTCATTTGTCTTAATTCTACTGTATTCCGCAATGTGCCTGTCCCCACTTAAAACGATAGGATTCTTTGGCTTTGTTTCAGTTAACAAATCTAATAACCGTTTTCTTGCTTTGGGAAAATTGGCCCATTTTTCAAATCCTTGTTCCTCTGATATAACCTGAATGCCATTGGCAATAATATGAATGTCAGCTTCACTGTTAGTTAACTCCTTTTTTAACCAGTCCCATTGCTCCTCACCCAGAATATCACCAGTTTGATTTATTTCATATCTTTTTCCTTCTATTTTACTTGATTCCAAAGCATCACGAAAATATCTGGAGTCAACCAATAATAGCTTTATTTTTTGTCCTTTTGGCCCAAAGGTATAGGATTGATAAGCGCCCTCATAGTTCCAGACAGGTGCATCTCTCGGTACATCCAGAAAATCGAGCATTAATTTTTTGCTTTCCCGCTTGTAAGGATATTCCTTGCCTCCGTCATTTACTCCGTAATCATGGTCATCCCAAATACCCGTTATTTGTGTTTTTTTTCTTAACGCAGAATAATCTTTTCCGCTTTTTTGTTTCATGTATTTATCGTGTAAGACCTTCATATCGTCACTGTCACCGTAGATATTATCACCTGTCCAGATCCATAGATCGGGCTGATTTTGAGCAACGGCCTTCCAAATGTCCTGGGGTAGATCCTGCCTGTCGCATGAACCAAAAGCTATGGTTGTAATAGCTCGTTTGGTGTTCCATTTTTGACCTTCATATAGCGCCTCCTTCTCTAAAGTTGCTTTTTTTGACATTTGGCAGCCTGAAAGAAACACAAAAGTAAACAGAAGGAAATTCAGCGTTTTCATGAAGTAATGTTTTATCAAAGATAGCATTAAATGTAGTCAAAGATTGGAATTTTACCCTAAATTCGGATTTTATTGCATTTTTTAATGACAAAATTTAAATGGTTATAATAATTTATTATGCCATTATAATGTCGTTATTTTTATTTATTTAAAAATATAATACTGATTTTAGAGGGTGGGTAAGGCAACTATGGACTTTTTTTTTGAAATGCTTAAGGTTAGCCTTCGTAAAATTGTATGTAAAGACAGGCTGATAAAGCTTATCTAAAAAGGAATTTAAGTTGCATAGAACTTTTAAAAAAGGTAAATTTACGATTCGTTTTGCCCTTTCCTTCATATACCAATTTTTTAAAAAAAACTTAATTAATCCTTTCACCTCATTAGGGAGTGGGCTTATTATAATTATGGAAAATAGCAAAATTAAACCTATCATTTCGAAAGGGCTTTACACGCCGCAATTGGAAAGTGATGCCTGTGGTACCGGACTTATCGCCAATCTCAAAGGAAATAAGTCTCACGAATTAATAGACCAAGCCTTACAAATGCTTGAAAACATGGAACATCGTGGCGCTTGTGGTTGTGAACCAAATACAGGCGATGGTGCGGGCATTTTAATACAAATCCCTCATTTGTTTTTCCAGCATAAGGCAAAGGAACTTGGTTTTATCCTACCCGACGCAGGGCAATATGGGGTTGGAATGATCTTTTTTCCGATGGATCGTGTGTTGAGGGATCAATGCCGCGTTCTTTTAAATGATTATATCGATGAATGTGATTTTGAACTTATAGGATATCGCGACGTACCAACTCAAAATGAATCGCTCGGTGCTTCTGCCTTAATGGTGGAACCTAAAATTGAACAGGTATTTGTAAAACCAAAATCTCCATTGGACAAAAAATCTTTAGAGAGAAAGTTATACATATTAAGAAAATTTGCCACCCACAATATTTATCATACTTACCCTCAGGCTAAGGATCATTTTTATATTCTTTCTTTTTCCTATAAAACCATTATCTATAAAGGTCAGCTAACTACCTATCAATTAAAACCTTACTTTCTCGATTTGCAGGATGAACTTTGCACCTCGGCCATTGCCCTCATCCACTCCAGATTTTCTACCAACACAGTGCCTAAATGGAAATTGGCACAGCCTTTTCGGTATATAGCGCATAATGGAGAAATTAATACCATAACAGGTAATATAAACTGGTGGAGATCAAAGGAAAAAGAACTGGTTGCTGCTATTTTTACACCAGAAGAACTGGAAAAACTTAAACCTATTTGTGGGGAAAGCTTATCCGATTCCGGAAATTTTGATAATGTTTTAGAGTATATTGTCCTTTCAGGATTCTCACTGCCACACGCTTTGATGATGATGATTCCTGAAGCCTGGGAAGAAGCAGATAGAATGAAGGACGAGAAAAGAGCCTTTTATGAATATCACAGAACGCTCTCTGAACCTTGGGATGGTCCAGCCTCTATTTGTTTTACTGACGGTATTGTAGTGGGTGCAACCCTCGATCGAAATGGTTTGCGCCCCTCCCGATACTGTTTGCTGGATGATAGCACACTTATCGTTGCTTCAGAAGCGGGTGCCCTGCCTGTCGATCAGAGTAAAGTGGTATTAAAAGGCAGATTGCAACCTGGAAAAATGCTAATCGCTGACTTAGATGAACACAGAGTCGTTGGTGATGAAGAATTGAAAAGAATAATATGTGAGCGTTTTCCTTATCGTCAGTGGTTAAATGACCATAAAATTAATCTGAAGGACCTTCCCTTAACTTCTTCCGTTTCTTATCAACAGGACGAAAAGACTTTATTGAGAAATCAGCATCTGCACGGGTATTCAAAGGAAGACATCAGTGTTCTTATGTTACCCATGATGGTTGACGGGCAGGAGCCTCTCGGTTCTATGGGTATTGATACCCCTTTGGCCGTGCTTTCACATCATTCTCAGCATTTGTCAAACTATTTTAAACAATTATTTGCTCAGGTAACTAATCCGCCAATTGACCCTATTAGGGAAAGGTCGGTGATGTCCATTTTTGCTATGTTGGGCGGTGCACCAAATCACATGAACCTTACGCCGGAAAGGGCCAATTTTATACATTTGGAAAGCCCGATTTTGACGAATGCCGAGCTAACTAAAATAAGAGATATTTCTGTAGGTCCATTTAAATCAGGCGTAGTCAATCTTGTTTTTAAAGCGGATGGACAAGCAGGACGATTAAAAGCAGCTATAGACCATATTTGTGCTGTGGCCGAAGATATGGTTAGAAATGGATTTACTATTTTAATTTTATCCGATAGAAATGCCGATGCTTTTCAAGCACCTATTCCTTCCTTACTAGCAGTAGGTGCTATTCATCATCATTTGGTTAAGGAGGGCTTACGAGGTTCAACTTCCCTGGTGTTAGAGGTCGGCGACACGCGCGAGGTTCATCATTTTGCCACCCTGCTGGGCTATGGTGCCTCGGCGA
>JBILDL010000272.1:0-4086 GCA_044352635.1 Saprospiraceae bacterium
CGTCCTATTCACCTGATTAGCGCCAATATGCATAGTGTTATGAATAGCCTCTATGCCGAAAAAGCCCTCGCAGGGACCTTTTCAGAAGAAACCTCAATGGAGGAAATGGCAAAAATATTGAGTATGGAGGAAAATGGTCATTTGAGAAGGGCTATCCATGATTATGCCACAGAAAATGGAATGCATCCAATAGAAGATATCTCGGGAACAAATATTCCCGTCCAGTTGATAGATTTACAAAAAATCAGATCCAATCCATTGATTGATAAGGAAAAACCTCTCCTCCTGGTTATGGATTATGCTTTTGGGGAGCAAGCCTATGAAACGTTCGATGAGCTTTTCAGACCATGGGGCGAAGATGTTACCCACAGAAATTTATCATTTGCTTCGGTCTCTGTGATTGGAAAAGCGGGGATTCTTAAAGGGGAAAAAGGGGATATTATGATTCCTACCGCGCACGTTTTTGAAGGTACCGCCGATAATTATCCGGTGGACAATGACCTTGTTCCAGCTGATTTTGAGGGGAATGATCTGGGCGTTTATTATGGTCCTATGGTTACAGTCCTCGGAACTTCTTTGCAAAACAAGGATATTCTAAGCTATTTTCTGCATTCCTCCTGGCATGCTATCGGTTTGGAAATGGAAGGGGCTCATTACCAAAAGGCCATACAATCTGCTTCGAAAATTAGAAATAATATACCACAGGATATTCCTATTCGATATGTTTATTATGCTTCTGACAATCCTTTGGAAACTGGGAGCACTTTGGCATCGGGTAGTTTAGGACTAGAAGGAGTTAAACCAACTTATTTGTGCACTAAAATTGTCCTGCAAAAGATATTTGATTCGCTGGAATAAAAAATGACAATGCTGGTCCAAATTTTAAATACGAATTCAGTTATGAGGAAGGTGGCTTGTTGATTCAAAAATATGTTTCAGCCTGGCGCATAGAAATAGAAAAATATTTCTCTTTGCTACTGTTTAATTTTCTATTTTCAAATGGTGATGCGCACTTGAAAAATTTCTCGTTGCTGGAATCATCCAAAGGGGATTATCTACTAAGCCCTATGTATGATTTATTGAATACTACAATGCATTTTGATGGCTCAGATTTTGCATTAAACAAAGGATTATTTGCGGATAATTATAAAAGTAATCCATACAAAAAAAGTAATCATCCCAATAAAAATGACTTTGAAGAATTTGGAAGACGCATTGGTGTTTCAGAAAATAGAATTGAAAAATTAATGACTCCATACCTGGAAAAGCAACCATTTGTGGAAGTACTCATTGGCCGTTCATTCTTAACTGATGCGAATAAGAGAGGCTATTTAATGATGTACCAAACCAAAAGAAATTACTTAATGGATGAATAACACCATTCCCAGATATTTCCAAAATGGAAAATAAAATAAAGGAAGTTCGAATCTCAACACTTCAAAAAATTGTAAAACGTGGTTTTAGCGTATAATAAGAATTGTCGATTAAAATTTAATTAAAATAAAAACAGAAGAATAAAATTCGCATTCAACCCTTGGCAACAGCAAAAGCGAATTTGGGTTCCTGGACTATTATAAGGTTGAAATGCTTTGTGCGTCATTGGTAAAAGAAATGAAAAAAATTGAACCAATGGTATTGGGAGTAAAAATTCGTTCGTCGATAACCAATGATTGGAATAAGGCAAGAAGCTCGTAGATTACACGACAGCTGTCATGGATCAACACCAGTTCCTATCAAAATACCTCCTGGAATGGCCCAAGAAAGAACAACTGGAAGCATTTATCCACAAATAACAGGAAGTAGAAACAAATAAAAGCGATGTTGGTATGAGTAATAATAAGTTAAATTTTGGATCTCTGGTTTCAGTGATTGAACAAACGCATCAGCATTTTCAGCAACAAGCTGTTAAGGCGGTAAATGTGTCCTTGACCAAACGGAATTATTTAATTGGTCTTTATATTGCAGAGTTTGAGCAAAAGGGCGAAGATAGGGCTGCTTATGGAACAAGATTGGTTGATTCGCTGGCTGAATCCATTAACATTAGAGGATTAGGAAATAGAAACCTAAAACTGTTTAGACAGTTTTACTTTGCCTACACAAAATTAGGCCTTGCATTTGACCAATTTTTAGATTTTCCCAATCAAGTAATTTTTAAAATTGTGCAGTTGGCAACTGCACAATTACAAGATAATGAAAATGAATCAGTTGTAATTATTCAGAGAGTAAGTGAACTATTGAAACAAAATGCTGATAGCTCAAAATCAGATAACTATTATCGGCAGATTTTGGAACGAATTTCATTTACACATTTATCAGAACTATTGAAAATTGAGGATAATACAAAACGAACTTTTTATGAATTGCTCGTCCTGAAAACGACACCTTCGGTAAAAGAACTGAAACACCAAATTAATACCCTGGCCTTCGAGCGTGTTGGTTTATCTTCAAATACCGAAACTGCAATAAAACAATTGCAAAGCAAAATTGAACCTGAAAATGCATCTGATGCTATTAAATCTATTTACACATTTGATTTCTTGGGTTTAAAATCAGATGGCATGATTGAAGAAAAAGACCTCGAAACAGCTCTGTTGGATCATCTTCAGGAGTTTATGCTGGAAATGGGACATGGCTTTTGTTTTGAATACCGCCAAAAACGTATCTTAATAGATGATGAGTACTTTTTTGTTGATTTAGTATTTTATCACCGAATTTTGAAATGCCATGTCATAGTTGAGCTGAAAATAGATGCTTTTAAGCAAGAGCACATGGGACAACTCAATACCTATGTGGCATTTTACAACGCCGAAGTGAAACGAGAGGACGATAATCCTGCCATAGGAATTTTACTATGCACAGAAAAAGGCAAAAAGCTAGTAGAATACGCCACAGCTGGGATGGATCAACAACTATTCGTATCAAAATATCTCCTGGAATTGCCCAAGAAAGAACAACTGGAGGCATTTATCCAAAAAGAATTGGAAAAATTGAAGTAGAAACAAATAAAGCAATGGATTTTGCACAAGTAATTTCGGATGGAACCCCATCTACAACAGTTAAAGACTATTGCGATAATGGAAATATGATGGCAAAAGGGAAGACCGTATAGAAAGTGCTTCGGTTCAAAACATTTCCAATTTCATCTAAATTAAATTAATTTTAAACCTATTTCTGTTGGGTACACTTAAAGAATTAAATACCTTTATCACTAACGGATTAAATTCTAAGGTTTCTTGAAAAATAACCAATGATGAAAAAGGCATTCCTATTATTTGCACTTACTATTTTGAGCATGAAAGGCATCGCTCAAGAAAAACTGGATTATGCCCGAACATGGGTTTTTATGGTCGGCGTATTAGAATGGGCAGATGGTAAAACTTTTGCTCCGTTCGACAAAGAAGGCAGGGTGGATGCTAAAATCATGAAATTCTTTGAAAAGCAAGGCGTTCCGGCCAACCAAATGCTTTATATAAAAGATCAAGGTGCTACTACAAATACGGTTAGGGAGGCATTTGTAACTTTTTTGAAAAAAGCTAAAAAAGGTGACATTCTGTTTTTTTATTATTGCGGGCATGGTTATAAAAACGATGCTGGAAAGGTCTGTTTTGCCAATTATAAAGGAGCAGATTGGACAACGGAGGAAATTGTTAAGACCGTAAACGAAAATTTTGCTGGAAATACCGCATTGTTTACCGCCGATTGCTGTAATTCGGGTGGCTTGGCAAAAGAAGTTCAAAAATACAAAACCCGAAATTATGTTGCCATTAATTCAGTGGTGCCAACGGATGTTTCAACAGGAAACTGGACATTTTCGAATGCTCTCCTATACGCACTCGAAGGTAGAAATTTTGTTGACTCTGATAATAATAGAATGATTCAGCTCGGCGAACTATCTGAGTATATTGATACCGAAATGGCGATTGTTGAAGGACAAAAAGCATCCTATTTTGTGCCAGCGAGTATGAAAAACTGGACTTTGAGTAGTGGAGTGAAAGCCAAGATAAATAATAGAATAGGCGAGAGAGTAATGGTAGATTATGACGGAACAGAATGGCTCGGATTTATAGAAGGAGTAGAAGCCAATAA
>JBILDL010000014.1:0-13270 GCA_044352635.1 Saprospiraceae bacterium
TTTCCTGGATATACTTCAGAACCTAAAAATTTCAGAGAAAAAATCAATTTTGGTTACTCCTGAGCATGACAAAGTTGTGTATTTATCAGGAAGGAATCTACCAACAGCTAAAGTAATAAGAGCACAGGATTTAAATGTTTATGATATCATGAACGCGAGATCTTTAGTACTTTCTGAAACAGCTCTTGGAAAGTTAACTGAATCATTAGCTTAAATCGGGTATTACCCACTAGTTAGTTGAACAATGGCAAATAAGTTTATTTTAATAAAACCACTGATTACCGAAAAATCGGAGGGTCTAGCTGGAACACAAAACAATTATTGTTTTCAGGTAGATAAGAGAGCCAATAAATTGGAAATCAAAAAAGCAGTACAAGACATGTATTCTGTAGCTGTTGTTTCTGTCCATACATTGGTCGTTCCTGGTAAAGCCAAATCAAGAAACACTAAATCAGGTGTTCTTAAAGGTAGGAAACCATCTTTCAAGAAAGCCTACGTGCGTATTGGACATGGTGAGGAAATTGATTTCTTCGGCGGTAATTAATATTATTAACGATTCGTATGGGTAAGATTTTATGGTGTGCTTACCCGTGATGAATCAAAATTGAAAACCATATCATGACAGTAAAAAAGTTTAATCCAATTACCCCTGGTACTCGTTTCAGAGTGGGTAATACTTTCTCGGAGGTAACAACCGATGAGCCAGAAAAGAGTCTTCTAGCCCCAATTAAAAAGTCAGGCGGAAGAAACAATACGGGTAAGATGACCATGCGCCAAAAGGGTGGTGGGCACAAGCGTCGCTATAGAATTATAGACTTCAAAAGAAATAAGGACGGTGTAAAGGCTGAGGTTATGTCTATTGAATATGACCCGAACCGTACCGCCTATATAGCTCTACTTCAATATGAAGACGGCGAAAAAAGGTATATCATTGCGCCAAACGGTTTAGCCGTCGGTTCTACTGTGATATCTGGTCCTGGTGCTCCTCCAACCGTTGGTAATGCCATGGTTCTTAAGGAGGTTCCTCTGGGTGCAAATATTCATGCTATTGAATTAGTACCTGGAAAAGGGGCTTCAATGGCGAGGAGCGCAGGAACTTATGGTACTTTAATGAATAAAGAAGAGAGGTATGTAGTTATTAAATTACCTTCAGGTGAGGTAAGACGTGTACTTAATACTTGCAAAGCTACTATTGGAAATACGTCAAATCCTGATCATGGATTACAAGTTATGGGTAAGGCCGGACGTAATCGCTGGTTAGGTAACAGACCAAGAGTTAGAGGGGTAGCTATGAACCCTGTCGATCACCCAATGGGTGGTGGTGAAGGTCGTGCTTCTGGTGGACATCCTCGTTCAAGGACAGGAATTATGGCCAAAGGTCAGAAAACGCGTGATACTCGGAAGAATTCTTCAAGATTGATTATCACTAAGAGAAAAACCAAAAATCCATAACCTAAGGATAGCCTCATAAGCTTAACTTTAACAAATTATATTTGCTATGGCAAGATCAATAAAAAAAGGCCCCTACGTTTTTCATAAACTTCTAGAAAAGGTTATGGAATCCAAAACAGCGAAGAAAAAGTCAGTAATCAAAACCTGGTCCAGATCTTCTATGATAATTCCTGATATGGTGGGTGAAACAATAGCCGTGCACAATGGTAAAACTTTTGTTCCTGTATTCGTTACTGAGAACATGGTGGGCCATAAATTGGGTGAATTTTCTCCAACCCGTAATTTTAGGGGGCACTCAGGAAATCGTAAAAAATAATTTTGAATTACTAAAATACCTTTATAGGTATTCAATGAGTTTAATATGGAAGCAATTGCCAAATTGAAAAATGTCCCAATGTCAGAGCGTAAAATGCGTCTGGTAGTGGATAATATTCGCGGAAAGAATATAAGTGATGCTCTTTCTATTCTTAGGTTTACGAAAAGGGAATCAGGTATCTGGTTGAAAAAACTACTGGATAGCGCTATAGCCAATTGGGGGAATAAAGCAGAAGGAAACGATGTAGCTGATTTTGATCTTTTTATTAAAACTGCCTTCGTTGATGGTGGTACACAGATAAAAAGATTTCGTCCAGCACCTCACGGCCGCGCACACAGAATACGTAAACGTACAAATCACGTGACTATCGTTGTGCAAAATAGGGTACCCCTAGAAAGTGAAGTTGTTGCCGTTGCCGCAGCTTCAGAAGAATAATTAATTTATCAAATTATAATATACCAGAAGGTATGGGTCAGAAAGCTAATCCGATAGGAAATCGTTTAGGAATCATCAGAGGTTGGGACTCCAACTGGTTCGGTGGTAAAGATTTTGCGGCTAAAGTTATTGAGGACGAACAAATCCGTAATTATTTGCAAGCACGTATCTCTAAAGGGGGTATTGCTCGTGTAGTAATAGAACGCACACTGAAGCGTGTCACGGTAACTATTCACACCTCTCGTCCGGGTATCGTTATTGGAAAAGGCGGTCAGGAGGTTGAATTAATTCGCGGTGAATTAAGAAAGTTAACAGGAAAGGATATTCAAATTAATATTCTTGAAATCCGTAAGCCTGAATTAGATGCAGTTATAGTGGGTGAAGGTATTGCAAAGCAACTCGAAGCGCGTATAAACTACAGACGTGCCATTAAAATGGCTATTCAGACTACTATGCGTACGCCCGGTGCTGAAGGTATAAAAGTTCGTATCTCTGGTCGTTTGAATGGAGCTGAAATGGCTCGTTCAGAAGAATTCAAAGAAGGTAAAACGCCACTACATACTTTCCGTTCCGATATAGATTACTCATGGCAGGAGGCTCAGACCGTTTATGGTAAAATAGGTATCAAAACCTGGATCTGTAAAGGTGAAGTACTCGGAAAACGAGATCTTTCTCCAGCCGTCGCTCAACAAGCCAGTGGTAAACCAGTTTCTGGAAACAACAGTGGTGGTGGTTTCTCCAGAGGTGGAAATGACAGAGGGGGTGAAAAAGGTGGCGATAGAAGGGACGGAAATCGTAGAAGAGGAGCCGGTGGAAGTACGGACGGAAGAAACCAACGGAAACGTTAGTATTTATTTAAAAAAAGTTTATCTTTGCCGAACTTTGAAATAAAGACCCATTTCTTTATTGTCGAAGTCAATAAAAAAGAATTTTATGCTACAGCCTAAAAGAACGAAATACCGCAAACAACATAAGGGGCGTATAAAAGGCGTCGCCCAAAGAGGAAGTACTATTGCTTTTGGTAGCTTTGGTCTTAAATCTTTGGATAGCGGAAGGTTAACCAACAGGCAAATTGAAGCCGCTCGTATTGCCATGACTCGTTTCATGAAAAGAGAGGGTAAAGTTTGGATCCGTATTTTCCCAGACAAACCTATTACCTCCAAGCCTCAAGAGGTGCGTATGGGTAAGGGTAAAGGTGCCCTGGATCATTGGGTAGCTATAGTAAAAGCTGGTAGAATTATGTTCGAACTCGATGGTGTACCAAGAGAAGTTGCCGAAGGCGCACTCAAATTGGCTGCACAAAAGCTTCCTTGTCTTACAAAAATTGTGGTTCGCCACGATATTGCTGAATAATTATCCCGCAAGGGTCTTTGAACATTAATTTAATCCATTTTAACAATGGCTAATAACAGAATAACGGATTTCCGTGAAATGGCTACACTAGACTTACAGGGAGAATTGGAACGCTCCGAATTGCAGTATCAAAAGTTAAAGTTTGAACATGCAGTTAAAGGTTTAGGTAATCCTCTGGTTTTGAGGAATCTACGTCGTGAAATTGCACAAATTCACACGGAATTAAGGTCTAGAGAAATTTTGGTTCTAACTCCGGAAGAACAAAGTGGCAGATCTAAAAAAGTGCGCAGAAGAAGATTAAATTTGTAATTGCTAACGTCGCAATATCATGGAAGAAAGGAACTTAAGAAAAACTAGAGTGGGTGTCGTTTCTAGTAACAAAATGGAGAAATCTATTTCTATTAAAGTAGAACGTAAATTTCGTCACCCTATCTACGGAAAGTTTATCATGAAAACCAAAAAGTTAATGGCACATGATGAACAGAACGAATGTCACATCGGTGATGTAGTTCGTATAATGGAAACTCGTCCCCTAAGCAAGAATAAAAGCTGGAGGTTAGTTGAAGTTATTGAGAGAGCAAAATAATTTTGAAATTTACGATTTGTAACTTTAATCGTTTTCAAATCCGCTAAATGTACATACTATGATTCAACAGGAATCCAGATTAAGAGTGGCAGATAACAGTGGGGCTAAAGAAGTCCTCTGTATTCGTGTACTCGGTGGCTCAAAACGCAGATATGCTCACGTAGGTGATACCATCGTCGTTTCAGTCAAAGATACCTCTCCAGGAGGTATCAAAAAAGGTTCAGTGTCAAAAGCTGTAATCGTTAGAACCAAAAAAGAAATTCGTCGTAAAGATGGTTCTTATATTCGTTTTGATGATAATGCATGTGTGTTGCTGAATAATCAAGATGAGCCAAGAGGATCCCGTATTTTCGGCCCTGTGGCAAGAGAGCTTAGGGATAAAGATTTTATGCGGATTGTTTCCCTTGCTCCTGAAGTATTATAATTATTTAGCGCCTTCCAAAGGCTCAAACAATGCACATGAAAAAAAATATCATTCAACAAAAACGTTTCTCTCCTAAATTAAAGGTTAAGAAGGGTGATAAAGTGGTGGTTATTTCTGGTTCTTCTAAAGATAGAACTAAAATACATGAAATAATGGAGGTTTTTCCTGAAAAGCAGCGTGTGTTAATTGATCAGGTTAATATGGTCAAAAAACATACTAAAGCTACGCAGGAAAATGCAGGCGGTATTATTGAAAAGCCAGCATCTATTCATATTTCTAATATTATGGTTGTCGATCCACAAACGAATAAACCAACACGCGTAGGACGTCGTCCAGACAGTGAAGGTAACATGGAAAGATATGCTAAAAAATCAGGCCAAACGATCAAGTGATGAAATATACACCAAGACTTCGCGACAAATATTTTAAAGATGTCGTTCCTGCTTTAATGGAGCAGTTCCAATACACTTCAGTTATGCAAGTTCCTCGCTTAACTAAAATTTGTATTAACCAAGGAGTGGGCGCAGCTACTCAAGATAAGAAAATGGTTGATGCAGCTCTTACGGAGCTTTCTACCATTGCCGGACAAAAGGCTGTTTCTACCAAAGCTAAAACTTCAATCTCTAACTTCAAGTTAAGAGAGAAAATGCCAATCGGCGTTAAAGTTACCCTTCGTCATCATCACATGTATGAGTTTCTTGACCGTTTGGTTGGTGTAGCTCTTCCAAGAGTGAGAGATTTCAGAGGTATTAACGATAAAAGTTTTGACGGACGTGGCAATTACAGTTTGGGAATCACAGAGCAACTTATTTTTCCTGAAATTGATATTGATAAGATTACACGTGTTTCAGGCATGGATATTACTTTTGTATCTACCGCAAAAACAGACGCTGAGGCTCTGGCTTTGTTGAAAGCCCTAGGTTTACCATTCAAAAATCAGAAAAAAGAAGAAGTATAATGGCAAGGAAATCATTAATAGCCAGGGAAAAAAAACGTAAGCGTTTAGTTGAAAAATTCGCTGAAAAAAGAAAGCAATTAAAGGAAGAAGGTCGTTGGGATGAGTTGGATTTACTTCCAAGAAATTCTAGTCCTATTCGTTTACATAATAGATGTCAGTTAACTGGCAGACCAAAGGGTTATATCAGACAATTTGGTTTGTGTAGAGTTAAGTTTAGAGAGATGGCTCTGGATGGTAAGATTCCGGGTATCACTAAAGCTAGTTGGTAATTTCTTAACAACTGTGTAGGTTTCTTTAGAAATACCGCACGGTAAATATTTATACAATGGCAGTAACAGATCCAATAGCCGATTATTTAACGCGCATTAGAAATGCGCAAATGGCGGGTCACAGATTGGTGGATATTCCAGCCTCCGGTCTTAAAAAGGCTATCACCGAAATTTTGTATGATCAGGGTTTCATACTCAAGTACAAATTCGAAGAGGGTGGTAAGGGTAATCAAGGCCTTATTCGTATAGCGTTGAAATATGACGTATTAACGCGTAAGCCTATTATTCGTAAATTGGGAAGGGTTAGTAAGCCTGGTCTTCGACAGTATGCAAAAACAGACGAAATACCTCGTATTATTAATGGCCTAGGCGTGTCTATTGTTTCTACTTCGAAAGGAGTTATGACAGACAAAAAAGCTCGTCAAATGAACGTTGGTGGTGAAATACTACTTTATATTTACTAATTTACTCACTTCTAAATTTATTAAACATGTCTAGAATAGGTAAAGCTCCTATAACGCTTCCAGGTGGGGTTGAAGTGAGTGTTGGTAAGAATAATTTAGTTACCGTTAAAGGTCCTAAAGGTTCACTTAACCAGCAGATTGATCCAGATTTAACCGTCGATATTAATGGTGCAATAGTTACTGTACAACGTCCAACGGATCAAAAAAGACACAAAACCGTTCATGGTTTATATCGTTCTTTAATTAATAATATGGTTACCGGTGTTTCTACAGGTTTCACAGCTAATATCGAACTTATTGGTGTTGGTTACCGTGCGGCAAATACTGGAAAATTATTGGAATTAACCTTAGGTTACTCTCACCCAATCCTTTTTATGCTTCCTGATGAAATAAATCTGGAAACAAAGCAAGATAAAGGTGGTAACCCTACTATAATTATGGAATGTATTGATAAGCAATTACTTGGTCAAGTCAGTGCTAAAATCAGAGGATTCCGTAAGCCAGAACCTTACAAAGGTAAAGGTGTTCGCTTTGTGGGCGAAATCGTTCGTAGAAAGCTTGGAAAAACTGGGGCTAAGAAGAAATAGTCCTAACTAATATTATTTTTATTTGGATCTTGGGTCTGGATTTTTTGCCTTACACTAAGATTAGAAAATGTCCAATAATGAAATTGACAAAAGAACAGAGCAGAACGCGAATTCACTTTAGAATCAGGAAAAAGATTAAAGGTGTTGCATCCTCTCCTCGCATAAGTGTATTCAGGAGTAATAAAGTAATTTATGCTCAGATTATCGATGATACTATCAGTCATACTTTGGTGGCTGCTGATTCTCGTGAGAATGGCATATTAGGGGTTGGAACAAAGGTAGAGCAAGCTTACAAAGTAGGTCAGCTTTTAGCGGAAAGAGCTAAAGAAGCGAATATTTCAAAGGTTGTTTTTGATCGTTCTGGATACCTTTACCATGGAAGAATTAAATCATTGGCTGATGGTGCCCGTGAGGGTGGACTCCAGTTTTAATCATCCTCAACTGTAAAATAAAATGGCAAAACAGAATGAAAATCGGGTCAAACCCGCTGAAACAGAACTAAAAGATAAATTGGTTCAACTAAACAGAGTGGCCAAAGTGACCAAAGGTGGTCGTACTTTTAGTTTCGCTGCTATCGTAGTTGTGGGTGATGGTAATGGTACTGTCGGTCACGGTTTGGGTAAAGCGAGAGATGTCTCTGAAGCAATTACTAAAGCTGCAGATGATGCTAAAAAGAATTTAGTAAAAGTTCCTATCTATAAAGGTACTATTCCTCATGAAGTTTTAGGCAAATTTAAGGCCGGTAAGGTTTTTTTGAAGCCTGCTTCTGATGGTACCGGTGTTATTGCTGGTGGTTCTATGCGTGCTGTATTAGAAATAGCTGGTGTACATAATGTGTTAGCTAAATCTCAAGGTTCTTCTAACCCTCACAATGTAGTAAAAGCTACTATCGAAGCGCTTAAGAACTTAAGAGATCCCCGTGTCATTGCAAAAACACGTAAAATTACTTTAGAAAAACTATTTAACGGTTAAAACATGGCAAAGGTAAAAGTAACACAGATCAAAAGTATTATCGATCGTCCAAAACGTCAAAAGGATACGATGGTAGCTCTGGGTCTTAGGAGAATTAATCACTCTGTGATTAAAGAAGTTACTCCTCAAATAATGGGTATGATTGCCAAAGTAGCTCACTTAGTGGTTACAGAAACGGCAGTTGACTAGACAATAACTTACATCAGTTAAAATATCAAGCAATGGAATTACATAGCTTAAAACCAGCAAAAGGTGCTGTAAAAAAAGGGAAGAGAATAGCGAGAGGTCAGGGATCTGGCCGTGGAGGAACTTCTACAAAGGGCCACAAGGGTGCTAAAGCTCGTACTGGTCATAAATTGAAGCGTGGCTTCGAGGGTGGTCAAATGCCTCTTCAGATGCGTTTACCTAAAGTGGGCTTTAAGAATCCTAACAGAGTTGAATATGTTCCTATTAATTTAGATTATATTCAACTAATGGTAGAAAAACATAATCTAACAGACATTAATCTTGATTCTCTAAAGGAGCATGGTTTCATTGCTCGTTTAGATAAAGTAAAGGTTCTTGGCAGGGGTGAATTAAAGGCTAAGGTTAATTTATCTGTTCATGCTTGTTCTCCCGCTGCAAAAGAGGCGGTTGAAAAAGCTGGGGGATCGATTGTCCTTGTATAACTAATTATCATGAAACGGTTTATTACAACTTTAAAAAATATTTGGAGTATTACTGAACTCAGAAATCGTATTCTGACTACTTTAATTGTCCTTGTTGTTTATCGGTTTGGAAGCTATATCGTGTTGCCAGGGGTTATCCCTGCCGCTCTCGATGCTCAAAACGCAGCGGGT
Source organism: Saprospiraceae bacterium (assembly GCA_044352635.1). Lineage (GTDB taxonomy): Bacteria > Bacteroidota > Bacteroidia > Chitinophagales > Saprospiraceae > BJGN01. Next base: position 8,656 of record JBILDL010000014.1, read on the forward strand.
GAAAAGACGAACGATCTTATTGGTTTAATCAACTCGTTTACGGGTGGAGCTTTTAAGAATGCCTCTCTTTTGGCTTTAGGTATTATGCCCTACATAACTTCCTCAATTGTTATACAGCTTTTGGGGTTTGCCGTACCATATTTTCAACGTCTTCAACAAAAGGAAGGTGAGTCTGGTAGAAAAAAACTCAATCAGATTACGCGTCTTTTAACGGTGGTTGTTACTTTGGTACAAGGTAGTGGTTACCTTACTTACATTAGTACTATGGGTGCTATCGATCCAGCTATTCCGAAAGCTATCTTTTGGTTCAGTAATATCATTATATTAGCTGGTGGTACCGTATTATCCATGTGGTTGGGAGAAAGGATTACTGATCGTGGTATTGGCAATGGTGTTTCGCTGCTTATAACTGTAGGTATAATAGCTACTTTACCTTCTGCCCTAGGCTTTGAGTTTCAAGCTCAATTGGAAAATAATGCCTTGTTATTATTTGTTTTGGAAATGGCTTTACTTTTTGTAATTATCATACTTACTATTATGGTAGTTCAGGCAGTCAGACGTATTCAAATTCAATTTGCAAGAAAAGCAGTGGGTCGCGAAGGGTCTTCTCTTCCAAATGCCGGTGCGAGAGATTATATTCCTTTGAAATTAAACGCTTCAGGGGTAATGCCAATCATTTTTGCCCAGGCATTAATGTTCTTACCTTCTACAGCCATGCAATTTGCTTCCGCTGAAGCTGCATCATCCAGCAGTTTCCTTATAGCTTTAAATGATTTTGCTTCTGTTGAGTATAATGTTATTTATTTTCTTCTGATTTTTGTTTTCACTTACGTCTATACGGCGTTATTAGTGAACCCACAAAATTATTCTGAGTATCTTAAAAGACAAAATGCTTTTATTCCTGGTGTTAAGCCGGGTGTACCAACAGCAGAATACATTGATAATATAACAAGTAGAATTACCTTGCCAGGAGCGTTATTTCTTGGCCTGATAGCTATTTTACCAGCTTTTGCTGCTGCTTTTGGTGTAAATCGTTCTTTCTCAATCTTCTTTGGTGGAACTTCCCTTTTGATATTGGTAGCTGTTGTGTTAGATACACTAGCTCAAATTGAAAGTTATTTGCTAATGCGTCGCTATGATGGTTTAGTGAAATCGGGTAAAGTACAAGGAAGACAAACAGGAAGTCGTTTACAGGGTATAGGAAGTGAAATGTAATTTCCGAAGGCTCTTGTAGAATGACCGGTCATTTATTATGTTGGATAGTAAAAGTATTATCCTTTAATTTGAATAGTTTTTATATCAAGACGAATGGTTCATTATAAAACGAAAGATGAGGTTGTTTTCATCAGGGAAAGTTGCCAGATAGTTTCAGATACACTTGAACACGTGGCTTATTTACTTAAGCCTGGTATTAGTACAAAAGAAATAGATGAAGTAGCTGAGTCTTTTATTTTATCAAAGGGTGGTCTTCCAGCTTTTAAGGGCTACAATGGTTTTCCTTCCTCTCTTTGTATATCTGTGAATAATGAAGTTGTTCACGGAATTCCAAAGGGAGATAGGTTCTTAAAGGAGGGTGATTTGGTATCTATTGATTGTGGTGTTGTCAAAAATGGCTATTTTGGTGATGCTGCTTTCACTTTCCTTTTAGGGGAGGTGTCGAAAGATAACTTGGACCTTTGTAAAGCCACGTTAACCTCTTTGTATAAGGCAATAGAAGTTTCGCGTTGTGGAATGAGAATGGGAGATATTGGGTTTGCTATTCAGGCTTTTATTGAAGGGGCATGTGGTTTTAGTGTAGTTCGTGAACTGGTCGGTCATGGTATTGGTAAACAATTGCATGAAGAACCTGTTGTCTCCAACGTGGGAAAACGGGGATCTGGGCAAAAAATCAAAAGTGGTTTGGTTATTGCCATTGAACCAATGGTTAATTTTGGTAAGAAAGAAGTGGTTGTTCTTAATGATGGTTGGACGGTTGTGACTAAGGATTCGTCTTACTCCGCTCACTATGAACATACTGTAGCTATTTTTGATGATTGCGTTTTGGTCTTATCAGACCATTCCGGCATTGAAAAGGCTTGTGTTGAAAACCCTTTTTTAACATCAGTCATGGTAGAAAGTTAGTTTTTTTATTATTAACTATCAGATTAACTGATTTTTATTACTAAAATGAGTAAACTGAAATAGATTTTGTTTATCTTCGCACTCCGAAATTCGGTATATGTCTAAAAAAGATTTGATTAAACAAGACGGTATTATAGAGGAAGCTCTCTCAAACGCCATGTTTAGGGTTAGGTTGGAAAACGACCACCAAATAACAGCCACTATTTCTGGCAAAATGCGTATGAACTACATACGGATTCTTCCTGGTGATAAGGTATCTGTTGAAATGTCACCCTATGATTTGGCACGCGGAAGGATAACCTATCGTTATAAATAATCGTCCTCTGAAACTTTAACGCTATTAAAAGCAAACAAATGAAAGTAAGAACTTCTGTAAAAAAACGATCTGTTGACTGCATTGTAGTCAAACGAAAAGGGAAAGTTTACATTATTAATAAGAAAAATCCTAAACTGAAACAAAGACAGGGTTAATTCCTGTTTGGTTTCCTAAACTATAAACTAAGAAACATGGCTCGAATTGGCGGTGTGGATTTGCCGAGAAATAAACGTGGTGCTATTGCATTAACCTATATTTATGGCATTGGGCGTACAACGGCCCTCAATATTCTTGCGCAAGCTGGCGTTGATGAACATGCTAAGGTTGAAACCTGGTCTGATGATAATATTAGAGAAATTTCTCGTATTGTTTCTACCGAGTTCAAAACTGAAGGTGAACTCCGTTCAGAAGTGCAAATGAGTATAAAGCGATTGATGGACATTGCTTGTCTAAGAGGTTTACGGCATCGTAAAGGTTTACCTGTAAGAGGTCAACGTACACGTACGAATGCCAGAACTCGTAAAGGTAAGCGTAAAACAGTCGCAAACAAAAAGAAGGTAACTAAGTAATTCTATCGTAATTGTCAGTTGGCAGTTACATTAAATGTTTTTTGTAAAATGGCAAAAGCAACCAAAAAAAATGTAAAAAAAAGGGTCGTAAAAGTAGAATCGGAAGGTTATGCTTTTATTCAAGCTTCTTTTAATAATATTATCGTCTCTATTACCAATAAGGCTGGTCAAGTTATTTCTTGGGGTTCTGCGGGTAAATCAGGCTTTAAGGGTTCTAAAAAGAATACTCCCTATGCAGCTCAAATTGCTGCAGCCGATGCAGCTAAAGTAGCCCATGATGCAGGTCTAAGAGTAGCAGAAGTTTTCGTTAAAGGTCCTGGTTCTGGTAGAGAAGCTGCTATTCGTGCGTTAGATGGTGCGGGTATCAGAGTTTCTATTATTAAGGACATGACTCCTATTCCTCATAATGGTTGTCGTCCTCCTAAGAGAAGAAGGGTTTAATTCTTAATAGTTAATAATATTCCTTATGGCAAGATATACTGGTCCCCGTACAAAAAAAGCAAGAGCTTTTGGCGAGGCAATTTATGGTCCTGATAAATCATTCGAACGTAGAAAATCTCCTCCTGGTCAGCATGGTGCTACAAGAAGGCGTAAACAGCGTTCTGATTATGCTGTTCAACTTACTGAAAAGCAAAAAGTTAAATATACTTACGGTTTGCTCGAAAGACAATTCCGTAATTTATTTGAAAAAGCTGCCCGTAAGGCAGGTGTAACTGGTGAAGTTTTACTTCAACTGTTAGAGTCGAGGCTCGATAATGTTGTTTATCGCTTAGGTATTTCGCCTACGAGAAATGGTGCTAGACAGCTTGTTACACATAAACATATCCTCGTTAATGGAATTCTTACTAATATTCCATCTTGTTTACTTCGTCCTGGTGATGTCATTACGGTAAGAGGTAAGTCACAGAGCTTGGAAATAGTGGCTAATAGTTTAGCTGGCCGTGCCAGTGAAGTTAGAAAGTATCCTTGGTTAGAAGTTAATCCTGATAAATTTCAGGGTACCTTTATTTCTCTACCTGAGCGCAGTCAGATTCCTGAAAAAATTAATGAACAACTCATTGTAGAACTTTATTCCAAATAAGAACATTTTACTGACTTTATTTTTGTCATTTTTTGTTTTTTTATTCCGACCTATGAGTATTCTAAATTTTCAAAAGCCTGATAAAATTGTTTTGCAAAAATCAAACGATTTTGAAGGTTTATTCGAGTTTAAACCGTTGGAACCCGGTTTCGGGCAAACTGTTGGTAACTCCCTACGTCGTGTACTTCTTTCTTCTTTAGAGGGTTATGCGATTAGTGCCATTCGTATTGCGGGTGTCGATCATGAGTTTTCAACTATACCTGGTGTAGTTGAAGATATTGTCGAGATTATCCTTAACATAAAACAGATTAGGTTAAAGAAATTGGTTCCCGAAGATGAGTTCGATGGAGATAAAATCTATATGACTATATCTGGAAAAAATTCGTTTTCAGCGGGTGATATTGAGGCACATACCAGTCATTTCAAAATCATGAATCCCTCCTTACTCATCTGTAGTATGGAACCTACGGTTAATCTTGAGTTAGAAATTACTATTACTAAGGGTAGAGGTTATGTTCCTGCAGATGA
>JBILDL010000273.1:0-4073 GCA_044352635.1 Saprospiraceae bacterium
AAAGGGCAGGACATTACTGTTAAGTTTAGAAATGTCCATAAAGTCGTCAAAACGGATGAGTCAGGAAAATGGAAATGTGATATTGGCGTTTTTGCAGCTGGTGGACCTTATGAAATGACTATTTCTTCGGATACAACCTGGCGTTTAAATGATATATATATAGGTGAGGTTTGGTTATGTTCGGGTCAATCTAACATGCAATATACGCTGGATATGTTGGGTATTAAAACGAGTAAATCAGATTTTAATTCAACTTATCCCATTCATTTTTTCAATGTACAGATTGAAACTGATCTAATTCCATCCAGAGATATCGCAGGTGGGCGTTGGCAAAATTTAAATGAAAATTCTGCCGGCCAATTATCAGGAACCGCTTTTTATTTTGCAAAACACTTACAATCTAAATTAAATGTTCCTATTGGTATAGTGGTGAGTTGTTTGGGTGCTACCACTATAGAAACGTGGATGAGTGCAGAAGCCCTTTTACCGTTGGATGCTTTCAAGTCTATTGTAGAACAAACGATGGCACCAAATAAAACGAAAAGCGAATTACTCGATGATCTGGCTCGTTTCAGGAGTCAATGGGATAAAGATTTTTATCTGAATACCAAAGGTATGAAGGAAAAATGGTTTGAGCCTAATAATATGCCTGGAGACTGGAAGGAGGTTGAGGTACCTTTGTTATGGGAAGATTTAGGTTATGATCACGATGGAGAGGTTTGGTTTCGAAAAAAATTTGACTGGCCAGGTGCAATCAAGGGAGATCAACAAATCATTAATTTAAATCAAATAGACGATTATGATCGCGTTTGGTTGAATGGTTCATTTATAGGTGAAACTTTCGGGTCCAGAAATTTCAGAGGCTATTTTTTTTCGTCTTCTTTAGTAAAGGAAAAAGATAATCTATTGGTAGTTAGGGTTTTTGATGTCGGTGGAAAAGGTGGAATGTACACCAATGCTTTTTGGGGTAATCCTATTTTAACTGGGAAATGGGAAATGAAAATGGGGGATGCCATAGATGTAAATAATTTTCCTATACCCACAGTTCCCAATATGAGTGTTTTTTCTCATCCCACCGCCTTGTATAATGCAAATATTGCTCCATTGTCAGCGTATAGATTTAAGGGCGTTATTTGGTATCAGGGAGAATCAAATGCGGATAGGGCTGTGGAATACGGTGCCTTATTTCCCTCAATGATAAAGGATTGGAGGAAACTATTTAATAAACCAAATCTGCCCTTTCATTTTGTTCAATTGGCCAATTATGGCCCCATAGATAGTTTGGCTGGTCCGAGTACCTGGGCGGAATTGCGTGCTTCACAATCCGAAGCATTAAATCTGCCTTTTACCTCTTTAGCAACAGCTATCGACGTAGGTGATGCCCTGGATATTCATCCGAAAGATAAAGAAACAGTTGGTAAACGATTAGCTGAGAATGCTTTAGTGCAAGATTATGGTTTAAGGCTGAAGGTAGATGCACCTAAATTAGTTAAGTCAGTTTTTTCAGATAATGGAGAGGCGGTGCTCTATTTTTCCTCCCGTTTTAAACCAGTTGCATCAGGAATAAAAATAAATTCTTTTACCGCCGCTGGGGAAGATGGCCAGTTTTTTCCTGCCAATGCTATTCTGTCAGGGAATAAAATATTTTTAAAAAGCGAGAAAGTACTAAATCTTAAATATGTAAGGTTCGGATGGGCCAATAATCCTGGGAAATGGGCACTTTATGGTGAAAATGGCAGGCCATTATTACCCTTTAGGACAGACCGGTTACCGTTGTTGACAGCGGCAAATATTTTCAAATTTGATCCTTTCAGTTTTTAAATGAAATATTTTATCAAATTATTTATTTTTTATTTTGAAAAAGGTTTGTAGTTCAAAAATTAAGTGTAATTTTCAGTATGTTTAAACATACACTATGAAATGGCGAATTGACCCGGATCTCACCTTACCCTTACATCAACAAGTGGAAAAGATTATTCGCACTTTGGTAGAAAAACCTGAGTACCAAAGTGGATTAATGTTTCCGAAAGAAGTAGATATTGCCAGTGAACTGGGCATCGCCAGAAATACTGTCCGTACGGCTATCGCCAAGTTAGTACAGGAGGGTATTTTGGTTAGAAAAAAAGGCGTTGGCACCATGGTTGTCAGAAAAAAACTATTGACCCGCCTAGATCATTGGTTTAGTTTTACGAAGGAAATGGAGGAGAAGGGACGGAAAATTATCAATTATAGGTTGGAGGTTAAATTGGTAAAAGCGCCTCCCGAATTAGCTGAGATTTTTCATATTAAACCTGATACCCGCGTAGTTGAGATTACCAGATTGAGAGGAGACGAGGAAAAACCTTTATTATTGAGTATCTCCTGGTTTCATCCCAGAACAAAAGTTCAAATCGAACAGGATTTTACTAGACCCTTATATAAGGTACTGGAAGAAGAAAATAACGTGTATGTGACCCTTTCAAGGGAAGATATCAGCGCTATTGCAGCAACCAATGATTTAGCGGAAAATTTACAAATAAAACCCGGAGACCCTATTCTAACGAGAAACAGAACGGTTTATAGTTCTGATGGTCAGATTGTTGAGTATAATCAAGTTTTTTATAGGGGCGATGGTATTTCTTATTCGGTTGAGATTGGCCGATAATGGACAAAAATTAATTAAACTATTATGAAATGGAATGTACTTTTATTGCTTCAATGTTTACTTTTCGTTACGTCAAGTAGTTGGGCACAATCTGAAAAAGAACGCCTGATATCTGGTTCAGTTAAGGGGCAGGATAATTCAGAATCTCTCGTGGGGGTGAATATCACCATTAAGGGAACTGGTGTAGGCGTTGTTTCAGACGAAAAAGGCCTTTATGAAATTAAAGCAAAGACAGGAGCTATACTGGTTTTTTCCTATATCGGGTATGAGACGATAGAAATGACTGTAGGAGCTAAAGATGTTATCGATGTGCTCTTACTTCAGGAAGCTTCCTTACTTGATGATATCGTGGTTGTCGCGTATGGACAGGTAAAGAAAAGTGATTTGACAGGTTCAGTGTCCTCCATTTCCGGCGAATCGATTAGTAGATTGGCACCCATTTCCGTAGATCAGGCACTACAAGGCAGAGCCGCTGGCGTCCAGGTTACTCAGGTCAGCGGAAGGCCCGGGGGTGAAACTTCTATAAGAATTAGAGGTACAAGTTCTATAAATGCAGGAAATGAACCTCTTTTTGTCATTGATGGTATGTTAATTACCAATGACAATAGTCAGCTAAATGGTGGTGCCGTGGCAGGTTCTCCATTGAATGGTTTAGCTTCTATTAATCCGGCAGATATCGAATCTATTGAAATATTGAAAGACGCTAGTGCAACGGCTATGTACGGTGCAAGAGGTTCCAATGGCGTAGTAATTATTTCCACAAAAAGAGGTAAGGCGGGTACTTCCCGCATTAGTTTTGATTCTTACCAGGGCATACAAACGGTAACAAAAAAACTGCCGATGTTAAATGGTCAGGAATTTGCCCAATACATGAATGCTTTTAATTCAGACGCTAAATTACCTGTCGATGTTCGTTATTTTATTCCAGAAAGAATTGGACAAGGGACTGATTGGCAGGAAGCTATCTTTAGACAAGCTAGAATGCATAGCTATCAATTGAATGTTTCAGGAGGTAATACAAAAACAAAATTTGCCGTTTCAGGGGGCTATGTTTCACAAGATGGTATAATTTTAAACTCTGATTTTAAAAATTATACTTTTAGAATAAATATTGATCAAGAAGTTAATTCCTGGATAAAAACAGGAGCAAGTTTGAGTAGTAGTAATATACAGTCTCGTGGTGTATTAACAGGTGCTCAAAGCAGTGGTACAGGGGTCCTCTTGCCCGGTGCGGTAACAACAGCCTTACTTTTCCCTTCTTCTCTCCCTGTCCTGGATTCTACCCGCGCAGGTGGATATACTTATCAGGATGACAGAGGAAGAAATCTGGCAAATCCAGTGGCAGATGCCTTAGAAACAGATAATATTTCAACAAACGCAAGAACCATTGGTAATTTTAATACCACATTTACCCTGGCAAAGGGATTAG
>JBILDL010000274.1:0-4037 GCA_044352635.1 Saprospiraceae bacterium
TTGTGACCAGGTTTTAATTATCCCCGATGATAATGGCAAATTGAATTTTTTCGTTGAAGACTATAATAAAAGTTATGTAATTATTAATAACCAGGAATGGAAGATGTACAACGAAACCGGTATTGCCAGTATAAAATTGGTTTTTCCCGATGTAAAAGGTGAAAAACCTTATTTTGTATGGACACCAAACGATTAAATGATTAAAGTATGCCGAATTATCTGGCTCAGTCAGCCATTTTCCTGCCAAAACACCCTCACCTTTTTCAAAATCTCAAATATGAGTATAAAAAAGTTGGAAGATATAATAGCTTTAATCAATATCCAATAAGCAAAATTACTGTGTTTGTGGTCGGATTTGTTGTTATAGCCTTATTGCCAATTTTAATATTGATCGAGGTTTTGGTAGCCTTGACGAGTGCTGATAAAAAAAGTTCTTTTATTTTTGTCAATCTGGCTGAAAAGGCCAAGATTAGCTTTCAAAAAACTTTTTTTAAACCTCCTCCGGACGACTGGGATAAGGATTTCGTTATCATAAAGGAAGATATTTACGCTGCCTACGAAGTTATTAAGTTAAGTAGTAAACCTGTTATCATTTATGGGTATGAGGCTCTGACGGAAGAGGAACAATTAGCTTTGGTAACCTTAAAAGACAAGGGTTGGGTAAATGAATATATTCAGCTAGAAACATTTCCCGATCTTTTTATCTATATAAAAAAGGCTAATCTGAAAGTAGGTTGCTGTAATTTGGTGGTGTTGACGAACCCACAATTTGAATTATCTCAACGCTATGGTTTTCAAAGCAGAAACTGGTTCAATACCAACTTATCACACTGGGCTCCAAATGAGAACGATGAGAGAAGTGTTGTTTCAAAATACACCTTATTTGAAGACAATGCGGTATTCAATCCGTATATCCAGGGTACTTCAATCCCTGGCTTTAGCATGAATACCATTTTACTTTTAAGCAGCGAAAACCGGCCTTTTTTTAATCAATATGTGTTGCAAAATTATGCCGTGCTTCAAGAACAAGCAACAAAAAAGGGTTTTCATTTCCTTCATTTTCCTACTTTTATAGCCTTAGGCACTAATGTTCTTTCATTAAAATATCTAAGGTACCACTGTCCAGAATGGAATGCTTTATCAGATAGTGAACTCCAAGGGGTCGTTAGTGTATTAGCAAGCAAATCGGAACGCGAATTATATGAAATACTCGTCAGTACGGGTGATTTACCCGAAATTCAGGGAACAGCTACTTTGAGATATGTAAATTATCACGAGAAACAAGCAACTTATACGACATTAAAAATACCGGATGAAGATGATAAAAAAATCCTGGATGCTTTTTTTGTCGAATATATTTTACAGCTCAGACACATTCCAAATGAGCATTTTTATAGCTTAAATAAGACCGTCAAGGATGAGGAAGAACAAAGAGAAGAACAGGAATTGGAATTAAAACTTCGCGAAATTTTTACCTCTAAAAATCTCTCCGTTTCGCTTAGCCTCCTAATGAAAGTTTTAAGTGAAGTCAAAACGGAGGACCAAGACCTTAATGCCAAGGTCAACTATTTGTTGCAAAATAGTAGCATTATCACAGGAAAAAATGTGGTTAGTTCTGTTTTGATTGACCGGAATTATCGCATCTTTTTCCCTGAGTATGGCGATATAGAACTTAAAATGCCTACGCTCTCAAAAGTGGTTTATATTTTGTTTCTAAATCACCCGGAAGGTATTATTTTAAAAGATATCTATCTACATAAAACGGAGTTGAGAAATATTTATAGGCGTATCTCCAGTCGTTCCGATGAAATGGAAATGGAGAAATCCATTGAAGATTTAATTGACCCGCTAAGCGGAAGTTTAAACCAGAAAATAAGTAGAATTCAACATAAGCTTAATTTATTGATGACTTTTAGTCTGGTGAGTAATTATAGCATAAGGGGCGCAAAAGGTTTAGTTTATAGAATAATTTTAGATAGAAGTCTATTGAAATTTTCAGATGAAAATTATATTGGTACCATTAAAAAGGCGTAAATGTCTCTAGCTATTTTAAAAAATGAGGAAAGTGAAGAAGGGGTGAATTCAAATGTCCGGATTGATAATCTTGCCTTTCTTTCCTGGGTAACAGACGAAGAAACCATCAGAGATGAAGGCGCCATAGCCGGTAAAATTAAGGCAAATCCAGATCCTACCGTCCAGCTCATTGATAAATATCACGACTGGCAATATCTGCAATTTTATAGAAAAAAGGGGGTTTTTAGTGTCGAAGAATCAGAGAAAATGTTATTTCGATTAGCTCAAATAACGGAAGATATAAGGGTTGTTAAGGAGGAAAATTTTAGATTGACCCGCGATTTGCCCCTCAGCAACGGCTCGTTTTTGAAACTTTTTGGTCTCTCTATCCTGAACCTCGTTTTAGCCGGATTATTGTTTTACCTGTTTTTTCTCCTCCTTATGCCTGAAGCGTTCATTAGCATAAAATGGATAGTCGTCTATTCGCTAATTATCATTACACTTTTCTGGTTAATCTTACATTTTTCATTTCCCATGGGTATAGAAGCTTTAAAATCCTCTTTTTCTTATTGGGTTGAAAAAAATAAATCTAAAGAAAAAATGAAACATAACAATCTGGCGATTGAGCTAAAAGAAAGGGAAATAGGCAGCATTGAAAGTAAATATCTTTATTTACCTACGCGCGAAGAATGGGAGGAATTAAAAGCTTTACGTAAAGATTTATTTCTTATGGAGTTCAATCTTTCTACTTCTTTTTATATCAATAAAAAATAGAGCAATATGTCAAATACCACGGAAGCCGTTATCCCTCAGGAAACGAATAATTTTTCCTCCCAGGTGTCTATCAACAATAAAATTCAACAATTACCCTTTACTTTTCCCGTTGAACTGCAAAAACATTTCCCTCACGGGGTCTTGGATGCTCAGATTGGTGTAGATAAAAGTGCCTTTCAGGAACAATCAGAAGGAGGCACAGAATATGAAAGTGTCAATGGAAAGGTCAATGAATTAGAAAAAAAACAATCGACCGCTTCTGTCCTGAAAAATGAATTAATTGACCTTTTTGGTAGGAGAGAATTAACATCGCTATGGGATAAACAGATAGCTGAAAACACGGCAAAAATAGAGGAATTGAAAGTCATTGTGGCCTCTTTAAAATTAAAAATCAAGGATATTATCCTCGAAAATTCACTCCTTGCGTTAGTCCTAATGCTCGTCGCTGCCCTTGCTTTCATTTCAGCAGATTTTGTCATTTCCTATACGGTCGTTTCTACACAATTATATTTAGATGGTGAAATTTTTGAGGGTTATAAAATTTTTGGATTTAATCCAAGTCCCTTCATTTTTGCCCTAGCACTCGCTGCCATTCCGTTTTTATTAAAGCCTGCTTATGACAGACTCGTCGAGCAACCCTACAAATTAAATAAAAATAAAAACTATTTTAACGTCCTTATTATCCTTGTAGCTTTAGCCGCTTTAGGTCTATTGGTCAATACAGGTTTTGTGAGATTGAAGGATTTTGAGGATCAGAATAAAATAGAGGAAATAAATGCAAATGGTAATGGTGGAATGGATCTGGATCCTATCAAACCAGCAGTAACCCCAAGTCCAGAAAAACCTGAATATTTCATTCCTTTTGTTGTCGTTGTTTCTGGTGTTCTTTTTGCTTTGGGTGGTGCCATATTGTTTGGTATGGGTCTGCCTGAATTAAGGAAAAGAGTGAAACGAGCATGGTTAAAGATAGTATTGAAAATAAACCATCGCAAAATTCGGTTAGCCGAAAAGAAAATAGAAAAGTTGCTCGAACTACATGCATTTTACGATAGAGATGAAGCCAAACATTGCCAAGGCATGAGTTTAGACGAAAAATGGAAATTGCACATGGAGGAAATGGAAAAAACGGAAGTAGATTTAGCGGAGTTTAAAAAATTAAGGACAGAAAAACTGAAACATTATAAAAGTAAAATACACGATTACGGATATCAAATGGCCACTGAATTTTCTGAGTCAAATCTGAAAAAACA
>JBILDL010000275.1:0-4027 GCA_044352635.1 Saprospiraceae bacterium
AACGTTAACAACTGGCATTCTTTTTTTCTTATGGGGGGGTAAATTACCAAATGGTAGCATTCACAAAAGGGAAGGGTATCTAATAGTCACCCTTAGTTGGATTATAATGACTTCTTTTGGTATGCTTCCTTTTATTTTTAGCAATGAAATTCCTAATGTAGCCGATGCTTTTTTTGAATCGGTTTCAGGATTTACCACGACAGGAGCTTCTATTTTAACGGAAATTGAAGCTCTTCCAGAGGACATCTTGTTTTGGAGAAGTTTCATACAGTGGATCGGTGGCATGGGTGTAATTGTTTTGACTGTTGCTATCATACCCCTATTGGGTATTGGTGGCATTGAACTTTTTGTTGCAGAAGCCCCGGGCCCAACCTCTGATAAACTTCATCCTCGTATTAGAGAAACAGCTAAAAGGCTTTGGTTTTTATATGTTGGTCTTACCCTAATTTTAATTGTTTTATTATATTTGGGTGGAATGAATCTCTTTGATGCTATCAATCATTCCTTTACTACCTTGGCAACAGGAGGGTATTCCACTAAAAATGCAAGTATTGCAGCATTTCCATCCGCTTACATTCAATACGTACTAACTATTTTTATGTTCCTGGCAGGGGCCAATTATACATTCCTTTACCTTGCTTTTAAAGGAAAATGGAGGAATGTCTGGAAGATGGATGAGCTTAGAGCTTATTTATATCTTGTTATTTGTGCCATCCTTATCATTACGTTTCAAGTAAAAGATATAACTGATAACGATTGGGAGAGAAGTTTTAGAGAAGCAGCTTTTCAAGTGGTTTCTGTGATAACTACGACTGGATTTGTTTCAGCTGATTATCTGCAATGGGGTACTTTTTCCATTATTATTTTCTTTTTATTACTCTTTGTTGGTGGATGTGCCGGCTCCACCAGCGGTGGGGTGAAGGTGATTCGAAGTATCGTGTTTTTTAAAAATACTTTCCTGGAGTTTAAAAGAATTCTTCATCCTAATGCGGTTATTTCATTGAAAATAAATAATGAAATAGTTAGAGGTAGGACCATTACACATATTATGATATTTCTATTATTATACATCGCTACTTTTTGTGTCGGCTCTGTTATTATGACCTATCTGGGTTATGATATATTGACGAGTATTGGCGCTGTCGCAACCTGTTTGGGTAATGTCGGTCCGGGCATAGGAAAAGTTGGACCTGTTTTTAATTTTGGTTGGCTTTCCGGAGAAGCTAAGTTTTTATTAAGTGTCCTTATGTTATTAGGAAGGTTAGAACTATTTACTATGCTGGTTATTTTGACGCCACATTTTTGGAGGTCAAACTAACGGCATTATCAACTGCCCTTGTTTTCGACCCCATTTTTTTGTGGGGTATAAAAAATACTTCCTTTTATTTCATTCGGCAAGTATTCTTGCTCCACATGATTTCCGGGATAGTCATGGCTGTATTTGTATCCAGCGCCATAATTCAATTGTTTCATTAAAGCGGTTGGCGCATTTCTTAAATGAAGAGGAACGGCTAAATTTCCCGTTTCTTTAACTTTGTCCAAAGCCGATTGAATGGCTAAATAGGCAGCATTGCTTTTAGCTGATTTTGCTAAATAGATGACCGCTTCTGATAAAATGATTCTTGCCTCAGGCATTCCTACCGTGATGGATGCCTGAAAAGCAGTCTGGGCCATTAATAAAGCGTTTGGATTGGCTAATCCAATGTCTTCAGCGGCGGAAATAATCATTCTTCGTCCAATAAATTTAAGGTCTTCTCCAGCAGCGAGCATTCTTGCCAGCCAGTAAACAGCAGCCTGGGCGTCTCCTCCTCTTATACTTTTAATAAAGGCCGAAGCAATATCATAATGTACCTCTCCATCTTTATCGTAGTTTAATACTATATTTGAAGCAATTTTTTCTATTAACGCATTGTTAATCTGTATTTTATTTTCTTCGTTTGGCAAACAAGCGAGCTCTAACAAGTTTAATAGTTTTCTTGCATCTCCCCCTGAAAAATGCAATAATGCCTCCTTTTCTAGCAGTTCAATATGGAGGGTACTTAAAAATTCATCTTTTTCTAAAGCATGATCTAAAATAGCAGATAACTCGTCTTTTAGCAAAGGTTGTAAGATGTACACCTGGCACCTCGATAATAAAGCGGGAATAACCTCAAAGGAAGGATTTTCAGTAGTAGCTCCAATTAGGGTAATGATGCCTTTTTCAACTGCGTTAAGCAGGGAATCTTGTTGAGACTTTGAAAACCTGTGAATTTCATCTATAAATAAAATAGGATTATGTCTGTTGAAAAATTTTTGTTGCTCCGCTTTTTGTATGGCTTCTCTTACTTCTTTGACCCCGGAATGGACAGCATTTAATGACTGAAAAGGGATATTAAGTTGATTGGCTAATAAATTGGCCAATGTTGTTTTTCCAACCCCTGGTGGACCCCATAAAATGATAGACGGAATTCTTCCCGCATCCAGCCATCGACGAATTGGCATTCCATCTCCCAGTAAGTTCAACTGTCCAATAAAAGAGTCGATATGCTTTGGACGCATCCGTTCCGCTAATGGTCTCATGGGGATAAATTCAGTCGTTTGTCATTTCATCTATGTCAAAATCTACCTCTATTAACCCCGGCATTGGTTTTTCTTGTACCATTCTATTCTTTTCAGGGACTAAAACGGCGACTTTTAGTCTGGAAAGTTTAAAAAGTGGGGTAGAATCACTGCTGGTGGTAAATTGTAAACTCATTCCCTTACTTCTAATAATTTCGCCAAACAAATCGATGTCTATTATCCCTGTATTTCCACCATTTTCATATTTAATTTCAACTTCACTATTCTTCTTTTTACTCAAAAGAATGGATGTTTTTTCAGATTGTAAAGTTTCTGTAATCATCAAATAAGAAGCATCCCATTTATTTATAAGGCTCAGATTGTGGAGTTTTTCTGCTATTTCTGCTTTATTTTGTAATGTGAAGTAGGTTATATCCTGAATTTTAAATACGATGCTATTATCTTTTTTAAAAATAATGAGCAGGCCTGCCTCGTCTGTACTTATTTTCTGAAATAAAGGATTAATCTCTCCTTTTGCCTTTAGGGTATAGCTTCCTTTTATTTCACTTTTATAAGTTAATTGATTGGATGTCTTTAATTTATCTACCGTATGTACAATATTCAAATCGTCAATGTGGCCATACGCTGAAAAAATACCTTGATGTATTTTTCCATAAGTACCCACTTTCATCGGCCTGTGTGGTTCCCAGGTAGCGCGGTAACCTAAATTTTTTTGCACCTGATGCAGGTAATTTTGCATGATTGTTGACATGAATATTGAATATTTATAAAGAATAAATAAAAAAGATTATCTAAAGTAGGATGCCCCATTTAAATCTAAAATAGCCCCGGAGGTAAAAATGGCCTGATCGGAAGCCAGGTATAAAACAGCGGCAGCCACCTCTTCAGGTCTGGCAATTCTATTAAAAGGACTTTGGGCGGCGATTTCATTCTCCCTTGGGCCTTTGACTATATTTTCAACTCTTTCTGTATCGGTAAAACCAGGAGCTACAGCATTTACAGAAATACCAAATGGGCCCAATGCCAAAGCTAAAGATTGGGTCAGGCTATTAAGACCAGCTTTACTAGCCCCATACGCTGGCATAGATGGTTCACCTCTATAAGCTCCTCTTGATGATACATTTACAATATGTCCGCCTCCTCTTCTTTTCATTTCTGGCGCAACACAAAAAGCTAAATTAGCTGGTGCCATCAGATTAGTAGCCAAGGTTTTGTTCCAGGCTAATTGCCAGGTATCGTAATTATCCAGGTCAAAAGAATGAGGTTCAATGACCGCAGCATTATTTATTAAAATATCAATACTGCCCATGGATTGAATGACCTCGTCAATGAATTTTTTTACGGCGATGGCATCAGATATATCGGCATTAAACAGCTGATGTCCAACGCCTGAAAGAGAAGCTAAAGTTTCTTCCGCAGCTTTTTTATTCTTATGATAATGGATAGCTACGATGGCTCCGTTTTCAGC
>JBILDL010000276.1:0-4011 GCA_044352635.1 Saprospiraceae bacterium
ACATGCATTTGTTGTGGTACTTATTGTTGCGGCCGTTATCACTCCACCTGACGCTGTAAGTCAGTGCCTCATTGCTATTCCCTTATATGGTCTTTACGAAGTCAGTATATTAGTTGCTGCACGGGTAACGGCCAGAAGAGAGAAGAAAGAATTAGAGGAAGAAGAAGCTGACAGAAAAGAAATGAACTCATAATCTGTTTATTCATGGAAAGATTATCATCAAATGCCACCTTGTTTCTGAATATATTCCTACCTGTTTTCTGGAGTGTATTTTTTGGAGCGTTTACTTTAGGTGTCTTTTTGGCCGATGAAATTTATTTTGGATTTTTACCTTACACCTCCTTCAGGTGGGCTACTTTATTTTTCTATCTAACCGGTTTAGCTGTTATTTATTTTACTTTTCTACGTTTGAGAAGGGTTGAAATGACCGCTGATTCCCTATACATAACTAATTACTTCAAGACCGCAAGATATCCCATCGACGCCGTATCTTATTTAGAATGGCGTCGATGGTTTGGTCTTTCCCTTGGCATTTTTCACCTTCACGCAAAGGGAATATTCGGACAAAGAATTCTTTTTTTAGGCGATAAAAAAGTCATCGATCAATTACACACTACCTATCCTGAGTGGTTAAAGCCTTAAGTCTTAGAGCGTAGGTGCATAATAGGACAAATCATTTCCTCCAAGGATATTCCACCGTGTTGAAACGTATTCTTATAATAATTCAAATAGTGATTATAATTATTTGGGTATAAAAAGAAGCCATCTTCCTTAGCAAAAATGTAAGTGGAACTAACATTAGGGCGAGGCAAACCGGCTTGCCCTGGATCCTTAAGTTCCAGTACGTTCTTTTTGTCATATTGAAGGTTCTTTCCAACTTTATATCTCAGATTACTGGTAGTTTCTCTGTCACCCACCACTTTGACAGGCGTATTTACCCGAATGGTACCATGGTCGGTGGTGATTATGAGCTTAACATCTTTTTCGGACACCCGTTCTAAGGCAGCCCAAAGTGGAGAATTAGCGAACCACGATCTGGTAAGAGACCGGTAGGCCTTTTCATCCCCTGCCAATTCTTTTAAGACCTCCATTTCAGTCCTTGCATGGGAGAGCATATCTATAAAATTATACACAATAACGGTAAGATCATTATTCAGGCAATTAAAGATATTGTCCTGAAGTTGTCTGGCGGCCTGAACTTGGGTAATTTTAAAATACTCGTGTTTAATGTCCCTTCTGAACACCTTTTTTATTTGCGCAGCCAGTAGTTCGGCTTCAAAATTATTTTTACCCCCTTCTTCAATATCACCGACCCAATACTGTGGAAATTGCTTTTCGATGTCCGCGGGCATCATACCGGCGAAAATAGCATTTCTGCTATACTGTGTAGCGGTTGGCAAAATACTAAAGAAATAATCTTCATTTTGCAATTTAAATCTTTCCAATAAAATAGGTTCGATCACTTTCCATTGATCAAATCTAAGATTATCCAGGACGAGTAGAATCGTTGGACATTCTGGTTGAATGTGTGAAAAAACCTTTTCCCTAAGAAGATTAAATGATTTTACCGGACCTTCCGAAGGATTTTTCATCCAATGCGGATAAATACCCGATATATATTTACAAAATGCAGCATTTGCCTCTTTTTTCTGTTGAGACAAAATATCAGCCATTTCGTTAGAATTAGAATGATCAATTTTGAGTTCCCAGGAAATAATTTTTTGATAAATCTCAGCCCATTCTATATAATCCATACCACTTTGGAGTTGCATGAAAATTTGTCTGAACTCTTGTTGGTAATCAGAGGATGTTTTTTCCCGAACCAATCGTTTATTGTCTAAAATTTTCTTTAAGGTCAACCAAATTTGATTTGGGTTAACGGGTTTAATCAAATAATCGGTAATTTGGGAACCCAAGGCCTCCTCCATAACGGTTTCCGCCTCATTTTTAGTAATCATCACAATAGGCAGATTAGGATTAATCTGTTTAATACGGGCCAGGGTTTCCAGTCCATTGATTCCGGGCATACTTTCGTCCAGAAAGACCACATCAAACTCATTTCCTGTGGCACATTCATCGACGGCATCATGGCCATTTGTGACCATAACTACCTCATAACCTTTTGATTCAAGAAACATAACCTGAGGTTTCAACAAATCAATTTCATCGTCTGCCCAAAGAATTCTAATTTTATCCATAATAGCTAATGTAAGTAAATAATAAGAATGAAACAATTATAAGTAATTTCCCGTTAAAATACGGATTAAAACGGCCATGGGCAATTAAATATTGCTTTAAAAAATTTCATCGACTTATGCAAAAGTCAAAAATAATCAATGATCCTGTTTATGGGTTCATCCAAATCCCTGAGGGAATTCTACTTGATTTGATAAACCATCCCTATTTCCAGAGGTTATCCAGAATAAAGCAGGTAAGCCTTGCGCATTATGTTTACCCAGGCGCGCATCATACCCGATTTCACCATGCTTTGGGCGCTTTGCATTTAATGCAGGAAGCGCTGTCTATATTAACATCGAAGGGCGTAGAAATTACCCCTTCCGAGCAAACGTCTGCTTGCATTGCCATTTTATTACATGACATTGGGCATGGTCCATTTTCACATACTTTAGAAAACACCTTGATTAAAGTTTCCCATGAAAAGCTGTCTATTGCCTTTATGGAAGCTTTGAATATAACCTTTGAGGGAAAGTTAACGGAAGCCATTTCGATATTCCGGCGTACCCATCCAAAATATTTTCTTTCACAACTTGTTTCCGGTCAATTCGATGTAGATAGGCTGGATTATTTAAGCAGGGATAGCTTCTTTACGGGAGTTACGGAAGGGGTTGTTGGGTATAGCAGGATTATAAAAATGCTATCTGTTTCAGATGGAGCTTTAGTTGTTGAGGAAAAAGGTATTTATAGTGTAGAAAAATTCCTTATTGCCAGAAGATTAATGTATTGGCAGGTTTATTTACATAAGACCGTGCTAGCTGCTGAAAATATGTTAATAAAGATCATAGAAAGAGCGCGCATTTTACATAAAAGAAATCAGTTACAATATATTCCATCTTCTTTAAAATATTTCATGGACAATGACATAACGGAAGATCATTTATCGGAAAACGCTTTATTTTTACTAGATAAGTTTGCGGCATTGGATGACATTGATATTTTTTCTGCCATCAAAGAATGGCAAAATGAGGAAGACCTTTTGCTTGCTTTTATATGTAAATCCCTTTTGAACAGAGAATTATTCAAATTAAAATTTTCTGATGTTCCCATATCAGAGGAAAGATTATTGATGGAAAAATCTAACCTAAAAAACTGGTGGAAAGGTTCTGACGAAGAAATGTCATTTTTACTATTCAGTGGAAAGGAGAGCAATCGGGCATATTCTTATGCGCAGGAAGAAATTAAAATTTTGACTAAAGAGGGTGTTGTAAAGCCAATGTCAGACTGTGTTGATTACCCATTACCACCTGGAGGCATTGAAAAATACTACCTTTGCTATGCAAGTAAACTAAAAGAAAAAGACGCTTTGATATGAAAACTGCGATGTTTTTAGGTCAATGCGCTATAAATTTCTTATATTTCGCGGACTTAAAACAAATTAAAACATTTGCAGTGCTGCAACTTTTCAGAACCAACCAAATATTAGCAAGCGTCTTAGGGTTTTCCTTTGCATTTATTTGGCATTCCAGTGTATATATACATATTCCCGTTTGGGAACCCAGTCAGAGCGGCATTTTAATGAACGAAATAAGCCATCTAATTGGTCACTCGGGTATTGGGGCAAGAATTACGGTATTACTGTTGCTGGCTATACAGGTTGCACTGGGAAATCAGATAGTAAATAAATATAGATTAGCTGAGGCATCCACCGTATTCCCAGGAATATTTATTATTTTACTCAGTTGTTATTCCCCCTATTTTTTATTTTTATCCACTTTTCATTTTGTTAATACTTTAACAATACTTATTCTTTACATTCTACTTGGTACTTACAAT
>JBILDL010000278.1:0-4010 GCA_044352635.1 Saprospiraceae bacterium
ACGCCAGCTTCTCTGCGTTTAAGAAAAATTTACTTGAAAGAACATGACAGAAAGCGCTATCGCAATAGCAGCTTCTCTCAGGTAGAAGGTTAATAAAAAGGGCGGCAATTATTTTTGCCGCCCTTTTTTATTTTAATATTTATTTTTCTGTTAAAATGATTTTAACGGAGAATGAGTGTTGATTCTGATTTTGCTCCATTCATCTCAAATGCGATAGTATATTTGCCTTTCACCAGATAAATCTGGCCATCTTCCATGGCTTTTATTTTAATTGGCTTTTCTTCCTCTTTAAGATTTTTATTGGCCAACATTTCTAAGGTTGCAACGGCAGATTCTTTTATGATCCCTTTGTAAGGAACATAATTAAGTCCGTTTGACATCGACACTTCTTGCTCAAACAATAATTCTTTGCTGTCGGAATATAACCGCATAAAACCTTTCCCCGCGTTGGACGCATACACTGGTAACAATATGTCTGGAGATATACTTTCCTGCCAGGGTGCCATTTTTCTTCCCCAACGTGGGCTTGCAAAAGGTGAGGCTGGTGTAAAAGCGTGCAATGTCTTTGCCATGATCTCTGGCGTAAGCTGTTGTAGTTCTTTGACTGAGGCCAAATAAAGTGATCTGCCATGAGTACCGACGATAATTTCCTTATCCCTTGGATGAATAACCAGGTCATGTACAGAAACTGCAGGAAGATTATTTTCAAATAGTTGAACCTGTTTGCCTCCATTTAAAGAACAATATAGGCCATTATCAGTCCCAATATAGAGTAAATTCTCATTGGCAGGATCTTCCTTTATCACATTTACAGGCTCATTAGGTAGCCCTTCGCCGATTTGCTTCCATGTTTTTCCATAATCGTCAGAAACGTAAACATAAGGTTTAAAATGATCATTTCTATAACCATTTAAAGTTACATATACCCTTGAGGCCTTAAAAGCAGAGGCTTGAATGCTACTTACCCACAAATTTTGTGGTAATGATTCGTCCAGTCTTTTCCATGTAGTACCCCCGTCAGGACTGAGGTGTATCATACCATCATCGGTACCCACGTAAATTAATCCAAAGGTAACTGGTGATTCGTGAATACAGGAAATGGTACCAAAGGGCACGTCTCCCTTTTTTCCCCCTTTCGTTAAATCTCCACTTATTTCTTTAAAAGAATCGCCCTGATCAAAAGATCGGTGTACTTTATTGGATGCCATATAAAGAATATCCTGATTGTGGATAGATAAATGAATGGGCGTTTCCCAATTCCATCTCAATGGCCGTTCTCCCAGAGCATGTTTAGGCGTAATTCCCTTCCTTTGTCCGGTTTTTGTATTTATTCTAAAATAATTTCCAAATTGAAATCCGGTATATACCGTTTCATTATCTCTGGTATCAATAGCAACTTGCATACCATCGCCACCCATGATCGATTTAAATGGATAATCACCGGAATCATGCCATTCAGTGTTTGGCTTATTGGTTTTAGGACCCATCCAAACCCCGTTGTCTTGCAATCCGCCATAAACTCTGTAGGGTTCTGCCATATCAACAGCCACATGGTAAAACTGACCTAAGGCTGGCGTGTTGCATTTTATCCAATGTTCACCGTTATCATAAGAAATATTTATTCCTCCATCATTACCAAGGATTAAGTGACCCGGTTTTTTGGGATTTACCCATAGGGCATGATGATCGGAATGCACATTATCTCCATTAATTGATTTCCATGTTTTTCCACCATTATCAGAGGAAAGTACAGGAACACCTAAAACATACAATTGATTTACGCTGGCCGCACGAATTTGAGCAAAATAATAGCCGTAGGTATAATGTACGTTTTCTAAATACCCTTTTTCATGGGTTAATTTCCAGGATTTTCCCATGTCATCAGAACGATACACTTCAAGACCATGTACGGGAGCGTCAAAAAGGGCAGAATTAGCATCTTCGGTATATTCAACAAGGTTCAATGGGGTAATCTCATTCTTTTTGACCAAGTCTAATACTTTTTCAACCGTATATTGAGAAGGGAAGCCATTTTTTTGTAAAAAGTCCTTTATCAGATATTTCTTTTGAGTTAAAAAGACTTCTTTGGACATAGTTCTCAATGATACCTTGGTAAGTTCGTCAGCATTGGCAGTAGTTTTATTTTCTTGCCGGAAATAATTGTCGATAGCTGCGAAGAGAACGGTTTTTCCTTGATTTTGCGTTACCTCTAAACCAATTCTTCCCAATCCTTCACCGTCTGGAAAACCTGTATTTGCAGCGGTAATTTTTTGCCACGTTTTACCCCCATCCGTACTTTTATGAATAGCTGATCCCTTTCCGGACTCTACAAAATCCCATGCTTCCCTCGATTTAGTCCAGGTCGCTGCATAAAGAATCTGAGGAGAAGAAGGGTCTCCAATTAAATCGACAGCCCCAGTAAGTTGATCAACTTTCAAAGTATGTTTCCAGCTAAGTCCACCATCTTCAGTCATAAACACGCCTCTTTCCTCATTTGGCGAATAAAGATGTCCTAAAACAGCTACCCAAACCTTATTGGGATCTTTAGGATGGAGGCGTATTCTACCAATATGGTGAGATTCAGGAAGACCTTTAAAGGACCAGGTATTTCCTCCGTCCGTACTTTTGTACATTCCCGTACCAGCATAGGAAGACCTGCTTGAATTTACTTCGCCTGTTCCTACCCAAATGGTATTTCTGGCCCAATCTACGGCAATGTCGCCTATGGTCATGACAATTTCCTTGTCAAATAAAGGCTTAAAAGTGCGTCCATTATTTTCTGTTTTCCAAAGTCCTCCAGAAGCATAAGCTACATAAAATTGAGTAGGATCATTTGGATTAACCTCCAGGTCCGACACTCTGCCGCTCATCACGGTAGGCCCGATAGATTGAAATGACAAACCACTGACTACGGAATTTTTACGAAGTTCAGCTCTTTTCATTGCATTATCCAAACGTTCCTTTGCGGAGCTGGCAGGGTATTGCGCTATTAAGAAATGACTACTAATAAGGAGTAGAGTGAATAAAATTAAACGGTTTAAAAGCATAATAATCAATTAAAGTTATGAAACAGATAAGTATAAATAAAAATACCATTTTTAAGCAAAGTAAAGGGGAAAAATTTGTTTATTTTTTAACGTCGCTTTTGTTTATTTTTGGCAAATGAAGCAAATAGATCGATTGGTGTTGAGGAGTTTCCTTCCTCCTTTTATTGTTTCTTTTTTAATCGCCTCTTTCGTTCTGGTGATGCAAATGCTTTGGCTGTATATTGATGACATTGCAGGAAAGGGCTTAGGTATATGGCTGGTATTGGAACTCCTTTTTTACCGGAGTGTCGGTATCATTCCCATGTCTCTGCCACTGGGTATTTTACTGGCCTCGGTAATGACCCTTGGCTCAATGGGAGAATTTTTTGAACTTTCAAGTTTTAAATCCGGGGGTATTTCTCTTTTTAGAATAATGAGAGCCATCCTTTTTTTTGGCTTATTTTCTATCCTTTTTTCTCTCTATTGCTCCAATACTCTTATTCCAATCGCTAATCTGAAGTTTGGTTCCAGGATGTTTGATATAAAACAGAAAAAGCCTGCGTTAAGATTGGAAACGGGTATTTTCAACGACGATCTTGAGGGGTATGCCATTCATATAGGTACAAAAAAATCAGACGGTAAATCTATTGAGGATGTGCTAATATACGATCATACGGAATCAAATGTTGGCAAATACAAAACCGTTAAAGCTCAACAAGGCGAACTTGTCATTACCGCAGATGGTAAATATATGGTGATGATTCTTGAAAATGGCATGCAATACATTGAAAATGGTAATAATTTATCTCCGGGAGAAGGCAAATATCCTTTTACCAGAACTCAGTTTTCAAGGTGGCAAAAGGTTTTTGATTTAAGCGAATTTGAATTGTCGAGAACCAACGAGGGCCTGTTTAAAGGGAATCGTTCTATGATGAGTAGTGGAGAATTAGCTATGGCGGTAGATTCAATTTCTCGCGATATGGA
>JBILDL010000277.1:0-4010 GCA_044352635.1 Saprospiraceae bacterium
ACAAATAAAAATAATCCCATAACGGTTAAAAACACGCCCAAAACCAAATAACCTGTCAGATTATTGAAAAATGTTGTCAGTTCCTTCTTATAAATTACCCACATGAATTTGTAAATTATTTTTGAATGATAAAAGGGTAACGGCCATTAAAGACAATAAGCGCACGAGTTAATTTTTCTTCATATTCTTCCTCCGAAGCGAAGCGGAGCGCACGTAAAATCTCCTTGTCTTTTTCCATCCATTGCTCCAGAATATTCTTGTCGTAAGGTATAATGAGGTCGTCCTTCAAATGGAAAATCCGCCTTTCCATGGTCGTGATATTTCTTTTTACAACGCCTTTTCTAAATACCGTCCCAGTTAATGGATTATATGCTTTCATGGGAAACAATTCCTGATTCTCCTTTTCATAAGAAAAAATATTTATCAGTCCTCTTACCGTGAGTTCCGCAAACAAGGTTAGAGGTCTGCCCGAACTGTCCGGAGAAATTCTAATGTATGGAATGCCTTTTATGGAAAATCCCCAGACAGAGTCTTGAATGCCTGACCCAGGATGACCTTTTTTATATATATTTTCGACCTGGTAACATTTAAGCTTCGTGTTATACGTCCAGATAACCTCATACTCTTTCCATAAACGGGAAGGAGCATCTTTTTTGAACTCATTAATATTCAGGTATAGACCGTCCACTAACTTTAACTCTTGATTTAGCGCGCGTTGGCCAAAAGAAAAAGTATAAGTAAAACAAAAAGCCAGAAAAAGGATTATTTTTTTCATTGAATGTCGGATCCTGTTAGTTTTTGAAATATTTCCTCTACACTGCGTCGGTCTTGTTGCATACCAATGATGATATTATCGTCTTTAACAGCTTGTTTAAATATGAAGGGTCTTACATCAATGCCTGGTGCGGTAATCACCTGAATAGTATCAGTTTGTATTTGACGAATACGCTGAACATCCTTTATTTTTTTAAAATGGTCTAAGGTAAAGGAACCTTGGAACGTTACCGTAGTAACCCATTCGCCTTGAAAAGTGGACTGTAAATTTTGCAAGGTATCATTTGCCTGCATTTTACCGTCCTTTATAATGAGAACACGGTCGCACAAGGCAGTAACCTCCTGCATGATGTGGGTAGAAAAAATCAATGTTTTTTCCTTGCCCAATGCTTTTATCAGAGATCGAATCTCCACTAATTGATTTGGGTCCAAACCTGTCGTGGGTTCATCCAGTATCAATACCTGGGGATCGTGAATAATGGCTTGAGCCAGTCCAACCCTTTGTTTATAACCTTTGGACAAGGCGCCTATTTTTTTATGTTTTTCAGGGGTAAGTCCAATAAGATCAATGACCTCGGACACTCTGGCGGAGGGATTTTTTATAGGATAAAAGCCAGCAACAAAGTGAAGATATTCCTTAATATATAAATCGCCATACAAGGGATTATTTTCTGGCAGGTATCCAATCAATCTTCTTATTTCTTTAGGATTCGCCTGCACATCAAAACCACCAATTTCTACTGAGCCTTCAGTTGGCGGTAAGTAACCCGTCAGTATTTTCATGGTAGTACTTTTTCCGGCACCATTTGGACCCAAAAAGCCGAGAATCTGACCTTTTTCAACTTGAAAACTGAGCTTGTCGATGGCTTTTTGTTCCCCATATATTTTGGTGAGACCTTCCACCCTAACTGACATAGATTTTTTTTTAATTTTGAGAATGTAAATTTAACAAAATTTGAAATGGATTTATTGTAGGTTTTAACATACCTTGAACTAAATTTTCAAAATAATCTTCAAAGTTCCTTTTATGAACCATAGTATTAAGCATATCCGCATTTTTAAAATGGATATTCCTTTAAAATATCCATTCGTTATTTCCCTTGAAACGATAACGGTGGCTAAAAATGTGCTTATTGTCATGGAAACACACTCTGGCTTTTTGGGCTATGGTGAAATTAGTCCTTATGAGAAAATACATAATGAATCGCAGGCGTCCTGTTTACATTATGCTCAACAATTAGCTCCGGCACTTCTTGGCATTAATCCATGGGATATTTTAACCTGGCAAAAGGCTTTAAGTAATACGGCAGTCGGGCAAAATGGGATTAAAAGTGCTTTTGATATGGCGTTTTATGATTTGTCAGCACAAATAGCAGGTATGCCTCTCTATGCCTATTTGGGGGGTAACAATACAAAAAAGATGTTTACTGATATGACTGTAGGCATAGACAGTCCAGAGAATATGGCTTTAGAGGCAAGAAAATATGTTGATGAGGCCTTTCCAGCTATAAAAATAAAACTGGGAACGAATCTTCAAGACGACGTACAAAGGGTTAAATTAGTTAGAGAAGCTGTAGGTGAATCTATACCTCTGCGCATAGACGCAAATCAAGGTTGGGATACTTCTACTGCGCTGAAAATAATGGCTGATATAGTTCCTTTTAATGTAGAATATTGCGAACAACCGGTTCAGGCAAGAGATTTTGAAGCTATGGCTTTTCTACATAAACACAGTCCAATACCCATTATGGCAGATGAAAGTTTGTTTGATCCTTCTGATGCGCTCTCGCTTATTCGCGAAAATGCTTGTAGCGGCTTTAACATAAAAATATCAAAGGCAGGTGGCATACGTTCTGCACAATTGTCTGCCCTTTTTGCCCAAACAGCTGGAATGAAATGTCAGGTAGGTTGTTTTTCAGAGAGTAGATTGGGTATCACCGCACTGGCGCATTTTGCTCTGGCTCACGAAGCAGTGGTAAACTTCGATATGGATAGTCCTTTTATGTTAAGTGAAGACCCAATAAACGGTGGTATTTATTATACGGCAGAAAAACAGGTCATCGTAGTGGAGGAGATAGGTATCGGTTGTACACCCGATATAACCGCAGCTTGCTTTCAAGAAATTTGATATTTCCGTGGACGGCAAGCTGCGGAAATAAAAAAGATTAGAGTACTACATTGCGCACAACAGATTTACTGAGTACTTTAGCTGTTTTGCAAACAATTAATATTTTCTCATGATTCAGCTCGTAGCTGGCTTTTCCTTCGCTGAGGAAAGTCATGGTAATTGCTTCTACTTGCCGTAGTAAATTCAAATGCATAGATAGTTTTTCTTCTTGCCATCCTGTTTGAATTAATAAGTCAATGCTTTCAATGGATTCGTGAGATTCCATTATTTTAATAAGTTTTCTGCTCTCAGGGAGGTATAATACCTCAAGCAGTTTGGTCGCTTTTGACAGCGAACGTTTGTTCAGTGTGTTTTCCATAGTGTTCTCCAAGTGTCATAATAGAGGTAATCAAACAAGGAATAGAACAAAATATTGATTATCAAACTTTTAAGATTTAACAATATATTTCATTTATCTTCCTAGAACAAAGAAAAACATAAGATGCGAAAAAACATAAGATTTATAGAAATATATTCAAAGTATTTTTAATGTATTGTTTCATTTATAAATTTGGTTTAAATTTTATACTGTTGGTAAATAATATTATATGTATGTTTAATTATTTATATATAATAAAAATGTATTTTGAATATTCGTAAAATCAGGTATTTAAAAAAATGTTATCTTGGTTTTCTGATGCTAAATACTTACATAATGAAATGCATCACTATCATGTTTTTAACGTATGTTAATCGATATTATTATTTATAGAAATAAAAACAGGAGGCTATGCCGCTTTGAGTTTATACGAAAGAGTATATCTACGAACAAACATTATGCTTAAACAAAAACGATATATATAATCCGTGAAATCTTGTAATCCTTAAAATCCGTGATTCAGAACCGAGTGTTAGGGGTAAATTTTACCTATAAAACCTATCGTAAAAAATCTAATATCCATCGGGCATAATCATAAAAAATCATTCATTTTTTATCATTTATCTTCACAAAGGATTATTAGCCCAATGTATAAAGTAGCATAAAAAAGAGGCTATCTTTTAAGACAGCCTCTTTTTTTTATGCATAGAAATTAATATCCTTTATTTATTCCTTTTTCTATGGCAGGAA
>JBILDL010000279.1:0-4009 GCA_044352635.1 Saprospiraceae bacterium
ATGGCCTGCATGTTTGGTGTTCCACCTATGTATAATCCCGTTAACATAGACCCTACCTGTGCAAATGATGCTGTATCATTTTTAAACCACCATGCTACTGTAAAACAGGAAATAGCTGAACTTACGGAAGCAAAGAAAAATGATAGCCCCAAACGCTTATATCCACTTAATTGCTTGATTGAGCTGCTCCCATAAAGTAACAACGGGATAGCCACCAGTATTGAAATTTGGCTAATCCATGAGGCAACATTGAAAAATAAATTATCTCTTTCTTTATTTAAGATACTCAATAGAATACCCATCGCATAGCATAATACAATTGGGCTAAAAAAATCAGATAATGGAATTTTATGCTTAAATCTTTGAATAATTAATGGAATTCCAAAAATTAAAGCACTGAATATAACGAATAACATGACCGTGTTATTTATTCAACATAGAGAACCAGGCCTTTTAAATAACCACTTTCCGGATGAAAAATACTGCTTGGGTGATCAGGGCCTTGGGACAAATGGTGTAAGATGCTCGTTTTTCTTCCCGCTTCAATCGATGCAGATAACAATGCATTTTGGAAAAGATTCCTATCAACGACCTGAGAGCAAGAAAAGGTGAATAATATACCTCCTGGCTTCAATTGTTTCATAGCCAATGCATTTAACCTTATATAAGCTTGTATGGCATTGTGCCTTTTATCCATGCTTTTTGCAAATGCCGGCGGATCAACTACAATGATGTCATACGATTTTGTTTGTTGCCTTAAAAATGTTGGTACATCAGAAACGGTAGAGACATGTTTTTCAGCATCTAAACCATTGGATTGTAAATTTTCTTTATACTGCTCAATGGCTAAGGCTGAGGAATCAACACTTTCAACAGTGGCGGCTCCACCTTTGATAGCGTAGATTGAAAATCCTCCTGTATAGCAATAACAGTTCAATACCTCTTTGTCAGCGGCTAATTGCCCTAAAAGAAATCTATTTTCACGCTGATCTAGAAAAAATCCTGTTTTTTGACCCTTTTCCCAATCAATATTAAAAATATGACCATTCTCTAAAATATCACCCGTTCCACTCAAGCCTCCCTTCCAGTAACCATTTTTTTCCTGAATACCTTCATTTTTGTATAAGGTCTCTTCACTCTTATCATAGATATTGTGTATGGTTAAACCATCTAATTCTTCAAATGCTTTAATGATTTGTTGTTTATCTTTATAAATACCTGTGCTATGGCACTGCACAACAGCAGTATCACCATAAATATCTATAATCAAGCCAGATAAGCCATCACCCTCGCCATTGATAAGTCTGAAACAATTGGTTTGTCCATTTTTATTTAGGTTAACACCTTGTCTTAATCTTAAAGCATTTTTAAATTTGCTTATATAAAAATTGGCATCTGGCGGACTGGTAGAAAAATGTAGGAGTCTGATTCTAATACTTCCTTCCTGATAGTGGCCAAAAGCTAAGGCATTTTCTCTTGAATCACATAACATAACCCAATCACCAGAGGTAATTCCTGCTTCATATCTTTCAATAGCGCCAGAAAACACCCAGGGATGAAATCTTTTAACGGGTGTTTCTTTGCCTGGTTTTAGAAAAATTTTCTTCATTTTTTCTTTATTTTAAACTTACCTATACCTCTAAAAAGGTGAGTATTTTTTGTTATTTTGCCGCAAGATAACTTGTTATTCCTAATAAAAAGCATTATGTATAAAGTTTACCTATTCATTTTTACCATTCTTCATAGCCATTTCCTTTATAATCAGATCCTTGTTTCTACTCCGAATTTTCCGAAGGAGAATGAATCTGTCACCATTTTTTTTGATGCGTCGAAAGGAACAGCAGGATTAAAAGACTGTGCATGTAGTATTTATTTGCATACTGGAGTTATTACAGATAAATCAACGTCTAATGCCGATTGGAAATACGTGCAGACAACTTGGGGGGTAGTCAATCCAACATGGGAAATGAAACAGGTACCTGGAAAACCGAATATATTCTCCTTTGAAATAAAGCCTTCTATCAAGTCATTTTATAAAGTACCCGCCGGGGAAAAGATAATTAGCATGGCTTTTGTCTTCAGGAACGCTAATGGAAGTAAAGAAGGTAAAGAAATAGGTTCAAAGGATATCTTTTATCCCGTTTTTCAAAATTCAGGTCTTACTGGTACTATTCAAGAGCCTTCAACTCCTGAGAAATTACTGAATCCAAATGAACCGTTTACTTTAAAAGCTTTATTTTCAGAAATAGTGAATATTTCTTTGTTTGATAACGATAGTTTGGTTTCTAATCAAACCGGTGCCTCAATTTCCTTTACCTGGGTTCCGAATAACCGCCCTAATCATCAAATAACTGTTTTATCGAGAACAACTAATGGAGATTCTCTGAAACTTCAAACCAGTTTCTGGGTAGTTCCTGAGCCCAAAAGATTAACTGCTCCCGATAATTATACGCTGGGCTTTCAAAGACTTTCCCCAAATAGAGTTAGGATTTCTGTTGAAGCTCCGGGCAAAAAGCATCTTTTTTTACTGGGTGATTTTAATGAATGGAAAATAAATACTGATTTTATATTTAATGTGTCAAATGATGGTACGCTACATTGGATTGAATTAGATGGTGTTCCACTGGAGAAACCGTTTCAATATCAATTGGCATTGAATAATACTCAAAGATTTGCCGATCCTTACGCGCCGCTGGTTTTGGATCCTGACCATGATAAATTTATTTCTCCAAATACTTTTCCTGGATTACCCGCTTATCCAGTGGGTAAAACATCAGGTATAGTCACCCATTTAGATTCAACTTTGCACAAGTATGAATGGAAAAATACATTGAAAAACAGACCCTTAGCTTCTGACCTTATCATTTACGAGCTGCATATTAGAGACTTTTTAGTGGCACCCGATTATAAAAAATTGAAGGATACTTTAGATTATTTAGTCAAATTAGGTGTAAATGCTATTGAATTAATGCCCGTTAATGAGTTTGAAGGAAATAACTCCTGGGGTTATAATCCGTCATATCATCTGGCTTTAGATAAATATTATGGTTCTCCTGTTTTTTTTAAATCTTTTATCGATGAATGTCATAAAAAAGGTCTAGCTGTAATTGTAGATATCGTTTTAAATCATGCTTTTAGCCAAAGTCCTTTATGCAGAATGTTTTGGGATGACCTGAATGCAAGACCTTCAGCAGATAACCCCTGGTTTAATCAGGTCGCAAAACATGATTTTAATGTTGGCTTTGATTTTAATCATGAAAGTAAATTTACCAGAGATTTTTCAAAAAGGGTGCTTTCTTTTTGGTTAAATGAATATAAAATTGATGGATTTAGATTTGATCTTTCAAAGGGCTTTACTCAAAAAAATACCCTGGGAAATACAGGTGCCTGGGGTAATTATGATGCCTCCAGAGTAGCCATCTGGCAAGATTATTCTGACCACCTTCGAAAAGTAAATCCAGATGTATATATTATATTGGAACATTTTGCCGACGTAGTAGAGGAAATTGAATTGGCAAAAAGAGGTATGTTGCTTTGGGGAAATATGAATCATCAGTTTAATGAAGCAACCATGGGTTATCCTTCAAATTTGACTGGTTTGGATTATAAAAAACGAAATTTTCCCAATGCCGCCCTTATTCAATATATGGAAAGTCATGATGAAGAAAGACTTATGTTTAGAAATGCTTTGTATGGTAAACAAACTGGCACTTACAATACGCGTAATTTAACTACCGCTCTGCAAAGAATGGAAATGGCTTTTACTGTTTTTACCTTAAGTCCCGGCCCTAAAATGATTTGGCAATTTGGTGAACTGGGTTATGATTATTCCATTAATACTTGTGAAAATGGAAGTGTAAACGATAATTGCCGATTATCTCCTAAACCTGTTCCTTGGTCTTACCTTAATCAACTGGCCCGGAAAAGATTAAGTGATGTGGTGAGTTCTCTTAATGCATTGAGATCGAAATATGCTGTTTTTAAAGAGCTGCCAGCTGATTATGATCTT
>JBILDL010000280.1:0-4001 GCA_044352635.1 Saprospiraceae bacterium
ATTATTGCAAATCCATACCAGAAGATCCGATTTTATTGAGGATGTACACGACGGTTCTTTTCTTGATTTTTATTTTAAAACGGAGGGGGAGCCTGTTAAGTTATTTTATACTTCTGTCACTGGCATAGCCTTATTTATATTTACCGTCACTGGTTTTTGGCTTTGGTATGGTCCTATTGCTATTCGGAATAAAAAGAAAAGAAGTGTCTGATTTTAATATACCTACCTTGTTTTTTAATTTCTAATATAACGGTCATGAAAAAGTTTTTTGTTTTCTCCTTTTTTACGTTGAACTTTTCTTTGGTTCTTTTAGGCCAGCAAGTGCTTTCTTCAGAAGTTTTACCTCATTCGGAGGTTCATCAGGATCGATTGGAAAGAGTCAACAAAGTCATTCAGGATTTTGTGTCAGATAATAAAATTGTTGGTGCGGTGGCTTTGGTTTCAAAAGACGGAAAACTTTTAATTCATAGGGGTTATGGCGTAGATGACAGGAGTACAGGGAAAAAAATGGAAAAGGATGCTATTTTTAGAATTGCCTCACAAACTAAAGCTTTAACCTCCGTTGGTATTATGATGCTCATGGAATCTGGTGCTTTGTTGCTCTCGGATCCTGTTCACAAATTCATCCCTACCTTTAAAAATCTTAAGGTTCTGAATACTTTTTCTGAAAAGGATTCTACCTATACTACGGTTCCTGCAAAAAGAGACATCACCATCAAAGATTTATTGACCCATACCTCAGGTTTGGGCTACGCAGGTATTGGCAGTCCTGCCATGAAGGCCATTTATGCCAAAAATAAGATTTCTGCGGGTATTGGTGAAACAGATGCCAATATCCATACTACAATGCTTAAGCTTGGAGAGCTTCCTTTGGAATATCAACCTGGTGAAAGATGGAATTATGGGCTAAATACGGATGTGCTTGGACATATCATTGAATTAGTATCCGGCTTATCATTAGAGTTGTTTTTCCAAAAAATGATCTGTGAACCTTTAGGTATGCGAGACACTTGGTTTAACCTTCCGCAAGCTATACAACCGCGATTGACCAGTATTTATACGAGAGATAGCCTTCGCTTTTTTACTAAAATGGAAGAGGGGAAAAGTCCGATATCACCCAATTTCCCAAAATTGAATAAAAACTACTTTTCAGGTGGTGCCGGCCTGTCATCAACTGCAAAGGATTATGGTATTTTTCTCCAAATGTTACTGAATAAAGGTACTTATAATGGAAAACAAATACTTTCTCCCCGAACGGTGGAAATGATGCTAAGTAATCACTCCGGACGGCTAATGGGTGACACGCATTTTGGATTAGGATTTTCAATAGTTACGCCCGCCAATACAGATGAGATAAGAAATGTAGGTACATTTTCATGGGGAGGCGCCTTTGCTACTACTTATTGGGCCGACCCTAAAGAAAATATAGTAGCCGTTCTAATGACGCAGCAATTAGGCGCAGGTCCGGAATGGGGCGAATTACAAAACAAATTTAATGTCGCTATTTATCAGGCTTTAAAATAAACAGCTTGGATTTACCCTCAAATAAACAGAAGAATTAAGGTAAGTATGATGCCCGCAAGGGTAAAATACATTCCTTTTTTGAAGATGCTGGTAGAGGGTAAAAACATCCAGAAAGAGGAAATGACAAAAAACAGGAGAGAAAAACCGAAAAATATATTGAAAAAGTAAAGGGGATCTGCTGATTTTGCCTTGTGCAAATGCGTCATTTTATCCATGATAAACGGCAGTTCCTTGACTTTATAACGAGCTATTCCATTGCTTGCATCGTACTGTCCGTTTTCAAAATAACTAATATTACCCTCCGTCTTTATTAACTTATATCCCTTTATGCCCAATAAAGTGCCAAGTTCCTGAGGATTAGCATTCAAGGAAATTTCCTTTGAAATATCTTTTTCCTTTTTCAGAAAATCAGTATCACGGAAGATGAGTACTACGCCGCTTATGGCATATACTGACATGATACCAACTAAAAAGAACCCTAAATATCTATGTAATTCTCTCATAGTTAAAGAAGATAAACTTGATTTTTTCATGATATTTTATATTAATATTCCGGGCATTCAGCCGGTCTTTCTGTTTGCAAATAAAGAATAACAGGGCTGCCTTTGGGTAAAAAGACGCCCTCTCCCGGCATAGGTTCTTGTTTATAAACGTACATGCCAGAAAACGAAACATTATTTTCAGGCCCCATGATAGTGCCAATAGTTAAATCATTGGCAATGATATTGGTAGCCGCTTCTTCGTATGTGTTACAGATCAGATTGGGAACGGGGGCACGGTCTGTGTTCCTCACAGAAATGACAAAATCTAAATAACTGCCTTTCGGAAGTTTTACCACACTGGCATTTATTCTACTGTTTGAAAGCCTTTTTCCTTCAAAATATACCTCTAAAATGGTCTTTTCTTCATATTCTGATTCAAATCGCTCTTCCCGTATTCTCGAATATATGCCCAAACGCAACAATTGTTTTTGATAAGCCTCATATTCATCGTTATTTGATAGTTTAGGTAAAGTGACTGAGGGGGCATCTCCTCCGGTGATGACACAAAATATGGTTCTGCCCGATTTGATTTTAGCGCCTTTTTGCGGGACCTGACTTATAATGATTCCTGCCGGTCTATTTAAAACATACACTTCATCACTGGCTACAAGTTTGAAACCCTGATCTTCAGCTTTTTCCAGGGCATCATCAAAAGGCATACCTGAATAGTCAATAACTTCTTTGGCGGAACCATGTCTGGTATAAAGGAAAAGGACACCTTTTACCAGATTGATAATAATGAAAATACTGACGATAAAACCCAATAGATTTTTTATGAAAAACCAGGAGGTCAAAAATCGGTAGGCTTCAGAGGCATAATCCTTAAAGTTTCTTGAAAACCGGGTTGGGGCTAAATTATTCATGGCTTCATTTATTCTGTTTTCTCTTTCTTCCTTCACATCTTCCTGTACTTCTACTTCTTCTCCCTCCACATCTTCCACTGCTTCTTCATTTATAACCACAATGTCCGAATTTACATGTTGAAATGGTAACTTTTTTTCTTCAAATAGAATAATACTTTCTTCTTTTTCCTCTAATTCAGTGGTTATCGGCATTTTAAATTTTGCATATTCGTTTTGATTATAAATAAACTGATGCCAGGTAATCTGATTATGCAACATTATCTTCTCTATCCATTTACCCCTGGCAGAAAATAAAGGGTTGACCTCCTTAAAAATAAGTTGAAAACGCTTATTTTCAAAAATAGTGACATTCAAAGTAACATAGCCGGGACTATTGAACCCTAAGGATTGAAGTCCTTTTTCTATATGCTCAATGAATTCGGCCCATACGGAAGATATTTCGTGGAGTAACTTACTTTCGTTCGCTTGATATAGATAATTTATCTGATCATCATTTCCTTTTACGGCATGAATAGGGGTGAGGTAAAATCGATCAAATGAATCTTGTGAATTTTTCAGATGAAAGAAACTAATGATTATTTCATTTTCTTCTAATGCCTGAAGTATATAGGCATTGGAGGGGTTAGATTCTTTTATTTCTTCAAAAAAAAGTTGCCAGATTTTGCGATTCCTTTGTGTTTCAGTAGGGCGCGGCGTATTTTTTACAAAATCCTTGAAGGCATTTATTTCATGCTCTCCTGATAATTCAATCCTTTTTTTATCGTAATGATATTCGTCAGTTGTTATAAAATATTCAGTAGCAGATAGACTTTTTTCGTTTAACCACGAAGATATTTGCCAGAATGGAATGGTATTGATACCATTTTTATTCAAGGATTGTAATTGTGTACTTATTTTATAATTTACCTTTGAAAAGGCTGAGGCTACTCCCCAATAAGGCAGTTGTTCTCTTTCCAGCCATTGGAAAAGAGCTCCTGTCGCAGCTATTTTTCCAGAGCTTATGGGTATTATCCGATACTCTTTTTCTCTTAACTCAGCGATACTTATTTTAGAACAATGCTTTCTTATTTTG
>JBILDL010000281.1:0-3992 GCA_044352635.1 Saprospiraceae bacterium
AATAAAACATTGATTTTCATAAATTTAAGTCATTTTTCTAAATCGAATATCGTACATATCGCTTCGTCGGTTATTGAGTGCCTGAACGCTACCGAAGGCATGTAATTCTTTCAACAATTCCAAATCAACATCTGCCACCACGGTCATTTCCGAATTTGGGGTAGCTTCGGCCCGCACGCCATTTACGGGAAAAGCAAAATCGGTTGGGGTAAAGATGCCTGATTGGGCGTATTGAATATCCATGTTGTTCACTTTGGGCAGATTTCCCACACAACCGGCGATGGCCACGTAGCATTCATTTTCAATGGCTCTGGCCTGGGCGCACAATCGCACTCTGTTGTAGCCATTTTGGGTGTCGGTAAGAAAGGGAACGAAAAGGATCTGGACATTATTTCGGGCATACCAGCGGGCGAGTTCGGGGAAACAAATATCATAATCTATGAGAATGCCAATTTTACCGGCATCGGTGTCAAATATTTTAAGTTTATTACCTCCAACCATACCCCAGGCAGAGAGTTCTGAGGGCATGGGATGGATTTTATAACACCCGTCCCAGGTGCCGTCTCTGCGACATAGATAACTAACATTCAACAAATGACCATCCTCTACAATGGGCATACTGCCGGTAATGATATTAATATTATATGCCATGGCATATTCAATAAATTTTTGCAGAAGAGGTTCTGTATAACGTGCCAGTTCACGGACCGCTTTTGCCTCACCGAGGTGATTAAATTCAGCTAAAAGTGGGGCATTGAAAAGGGCGGGAAAGACAATAAAATCAGATTTATAATCGCTGACTGCATCGACGAAGTATTCCACTTGTTCGAGCAGCGCATTAAAGTTTCTAAAAAGCCTCATTTGCCATTGCACGAGGCCCAGGCGCACCATCTGTTTGCTGTTAGCGCTCAGTTCTTCTTTTCCTTGAAAATAGATATTATTCCACTCGAGGAGGGTTGCAAAATCTTTCGATTCAGTATCTCCAGGCATGTAATTTTTAAGAATTTTTTTTACGTGAAAATTATTGGACATTTGAAAAGTAAGGGTAGGATCATAGATTTCCTTGAGTTTTACCTTTTCCAAATATTCCCTAGGGGTCATCAATTCGGCATAATGTTTATAATTTGGAATTCTACCTCCCGCTATGATGGCGCGAAGATTTAGCTTTTCGCATAAATCCTTTCGTCTGTCATAGAGTCTTCTTCCCAATCGCAAACCCCTATATTCCGGCGCGACAAACATTTCAATGCCATAGAGAACATCTCCGTCGGCAAAATGGGAATTGAAGGTATAATTTCCTGTGATTTCCTGAAAGGTATGATTATCTCCGAATTTTTTGTAATCAACGATAATAGATAACGCTGAGGCGACCACTTTCCCATCCACGAGAACGCACAATTGTCCCTCGGGAAATAAATCCAGTAATTTTTTGATGTCATCTAATTGCCAATAATCACCACCTATGCCCGCATAGGCTTCGATCATAGCTTCTTTTAAACCAAAATAGTCATCGAAATATAAATTTCTTAATTCAATTTTCATCGTTAGTCTATTTACAAATGACATTTATAACCTATGCCATAGATTGTTTTTATGTAATCGTCGCATTCAAAAGGGGCTAATTTTTTCCTCAAATTTTTGACATGAGCATAAATAAATTCAAAATTAGCACTTTCCTCCATGTGATCCCCCCAAAGATGCTCTGCGATTTTCTCTTTGGTGAGTACCCTGTTTTTATTTCTAATGAGATAAAAAAGCAGATCAAACTCTTTTTTAGTCAGGGTTAACTCTTCTTCTTCAACAGTTACCTGATGTTCCTGAGGAAAAAGGACTAACTTCCCGAATTGAATGGAGGTATTAGGCAGATTGAATCTTCTTCGGTTAATCACCTTTATTCTGGCCCAGAATTCTTTCGGATCGATGTCCCGATGAATACAATCATCGGCACCCGTTTCTAAAAATGGAATAGTTTGGTTAAAGGTGCTGAGGTCATAAATAACAAACAGGCCAGTTCCTGTGTCTTCTAAACGAATCATTTTTGTTATTTGAAGACCTTCGGTAATCTGATCATGTAAAAATAATAAAATAGTATCGTAGGAATGACTGTCTATTTTTAATAAAGCACTTTTAAAATCCGGTGCAATTTCACATAGAAACCCACATTTCTCCCACCATTTTTGCCAATTAATTCTGTTTTTTTCATCAGAATCTATTAACAACATTTTCATAAAAACTCTGTATTTTCCTTGTTAAAAAAGCAGGTATCATTTTAATTATACAATTTAGCGTGTATTTTCTAAAAAATTCAAAATTAATTCAGATTTCTTCTTTTTTTTTGATTTTAAAAAGTGTTTTTTACTCATGAGTAAGAAGAAAAAGGAACCAATTAAAAAGGAGCCACAACTGGTTGATGATACCTCAAGAACCAGGGGTAAGCGTTTAATGCCTGCGCCCGAAAAGAAAAAATATAATAATCCTAAAAAATGGCTTCAAGCATTGGATGAAGAAGATGACTATGAGCAATGAGTCCAATGTTTAGTCAGGCCGTTTCACCCAGGTCTGTCAGATTATTTTCTCCCGGTGAATTCGATCCTATTAATCATTTTTATCCGAAAGCACTCAATGCTACCATCCACCCGATGGTTTCATTTTTTCTGAATCTGGATAAAGACCGTATTGTTAGCAGGTATTGTCATTTGCATCCTTTGGTTAAACCGCAGGCACTCAAAGCTATTTTATCCTATCAATGCAGTCACTTTTTGTGGGCTGGCGCCGATTTATTGAATGTTACCTCAGCAAGTGGGCGAAGGCAAATGGTTATTATAGAAAATAATTCCTGTCCGTCTGGGCAAAAATCTATGCCGCTGACCGACGACCATCAGGAACAAGGGAGCTATAAAGATTTAATTGAACGAACTTTTTATCCCTACATTCTTAAAAATGCGACCATTGAAGGAGGACTTGCTGTGTTGTACGATAAGAATTTGATGGAGGCCACCGGTTATGCCGCCGTGTTGGCTGATACCTGTATGGAAAAGGTTTATTTAGTGCCATTTTTCGATGAGGATAGTAATGATTTTGCTCGTTTTCAACAAGGTGTTCTTGAAATAATGGATGAAAACGGGCAATGGAAGCAAATCAGAGCGGCCTTCAGATATGTTACTCAAAGACCCTGGACCAGAATTCCGCTTCAAAGTAAAACCCTCATATTCAACCCTATTATTGCTTGTCTGGCAGGGGGTAGAAATAAAATGACGGCAGCAAAAGCCTATTCCGATTTTAATAAGGAGTGGGAAACTTTTGGCTTACATATTAATACCCCGCAAACGATATGGGATGTGAAAAAGGAAGAAATTCCTCAATACATTTCCGAATTTGGAGGGCAGGGCGTAATCAAAGTGCCATATAGCAACTCAGGTCAGGGCGTTTTCACCATTGTATCAGAACGGGAACTCGAGGATTTCATGAAACTTGAATTCCCCTATGACCGGTTTGTTGTCCAAAGTTTAATTGGTAACTATAACTGGAGTTCCGAAACCTTGACGGGAAAGTTATATCATGTGGGAACGATACCCAATGCAAAGGGAAGAACCTTTGTAGCAGACCTGAGAATGATGGTCAGCTCCACAGAAAATGGCATTTTACCTCTTTGTACTTATGCAAGAAGGGCAAAATTACCTTTAGAAGATAATTGGACCTCTGACGCTTCCTCATGGGATATGCTGGGAACTAATCTATCTTTTAAATTGCCTTCGGGTGAATGGGACAGTGATACCCATCGCTTATTATTAATGGATAGAAGGGACTTTAATAAACTGGGTATTGGTCTCGATGACCTCATTGAGGCTTACATACAGACCGTTTTATCTACTGTCGCCATCGATAAAATGGCAGAATCACTGGTGTCACCCCATGGGGAATTAAATAGGGCCAAGTTCAAATTAGTTAATGACGACCAGGGATTAATGAATGAAATTTTAAATTTTTAGTTC
>JBILDL010000015.1:0-12981 GCA_044352635.1 Saprospiraceae bacterium
TGGAGAAAATAACTGTTGAAATAATAAATCTGGAATTTCCTGTTCTAAGTAATATATGGAGTATGCTTGGCGGGAAATATTTACCCTCCATTGTATATAAGTTTAGAATGTTAAATTTCAATCAATATGCGATGAATGAGGAAATTATACCTTTATTATTTACACCAAAATAAAAGTCAGAACCCCTAATGCAAATTAATTATACCGTTCAATTTCAGGAACTTTTATCTATTTCTATATTTCATGGATATTATAGCCATAACAAATGTGGGGATTTTTCCTTTGAGATGAGCAAGGAAACCTTACAATTATTAGGAGAATATGGCATAATTATAAGGCAAGAGTCAAATAAAATTATATTAATAATAGATGCAAATAAAGACTTTAACCATTTTTGTTATGGTGGAGTATTGAACTTAACTTTTTACTTAAAAAATAAAAATCCTCAATTTTTAAATTTCACTGACCTTCCATTTATTTCAAATCAACTGATAGAATTTGAGCATACACCGGGGAGAGAATTTTTACATGATACTGAAATGGTGCCCATTGGGATTTGCCGCGAGTCAGACGATGCTGGATTAATTGGTAAAGTAAGTATAAGTATTAACAAAGAAAATGAACTTTTTGGTCTCGATTCAACACTAAGAAATAACCTTTTACCCATCAGACACTCTATACAATTTAAAGAAAGAAACGTTTATTGGAAATATTTTATTTATGGCACGAGCAGATACATGGAAGAGGCTGATTATCTATGTATTGTTGAAAAAAACCAAAAAAATAGTATTACTTTTATTTCAAAAGGGATGGTAAAATTACCTAATGGAAGAGATGGATTATTATTTATATCTGAAAATAGTTTACCTCTAAAAGAGAGGCCGACAAAAATACTTGGTCTGTATTTAAACAAAAATAAAAATACTGAAAATCAACTCATTAAAAGTTTACCTTGTCCTAATCCTACATCGGTAAAATACGACAAAAAGGAGGACAAGTTTTTCGTTCAGGAATTTATTTTTATATAAATAAATGTCTTAAAACTAATTATTACTAAATAATTATTAGTTTTAAGATATTATTCTAAAAACACCATCAAATTAATTAAAACGGCATGGCAAAAGTATTAGCAACGCCTGGGGTCTATATTGAAGAAAAGAGTGCTTTTTCTTCGTCTGTGGTTCCAGTATCAACCGCAGTACCCGCGTTTATTGGTTACACTTCACGTGCGTCTAGGGGCAACAAACCACTTACCAACGTACCTACCAGAATTACCTCATTGGCTGAATACGAAGAACTGTTTGGTGGTGCACCAAAAACAAAATTCAGTATTGAGCCAAATGATAATACAGGTTACACCCTGTCAGTTGACCAGGGATCGAGGTATCTTTTGCATAGTGCTTTACGTCATTTTTATTCAAATGGTGGTGGTGATTGTTATGTTGTATCCATAGGTAATTATGGAAATGGAATCAAAGCTATTGACTTTAACGACCCAGCTAATGGTAAAGGTCTGGTTACCCTTTTGAAATACATGGAACCTACCTTATTAGTGATTCCAGAAGCTATTTTACTTGAAGAAGCTGATTGTGCATCTCTTCAGCAAGCCATGTTGTTACATTGTGGTTACACCATGAAAAACAGGTTTGCTATTTTGGATGTTTTCAATGGGGACAAAGAAAGAACGTTTGACGACGAGGATATTATAAATAAGTTCAGAGAAGGAGTTGGCGCCAATTTCCTTCAGTGGGGTGCAGCTTATTACCCATTTTTACAAACAACAGTAGTTCAGGCAAGTGATGTTGATTTTACAAATATCAGCAATAAAGATGGTTTGATTGAAATACTTACTAAGGAAGTTGTTGATGGTGTAGCTGCTGGATTAGTCAGAGATGCCCGGGCAGAATTAATAAAATTAGAGATTGCAAAAATTGCTACTGCAACCACCACAGTTGAAATTTTATTGCTAAGTGATACTTTAAAAG
Source organism: Saprospiraceae bacterium (assembly GCA_044352635.1). Classification (GTDB taxonomy): domain Bacteria; phylum Bacteroidota; class Bacteroidia; order Chitinophagales; family Saprospiraceae; genus BJGN01. The sequence continues at coordinate 1,986 of JBILDL010000015.1, forward strand.
TAATAAGCCCTACTTTTAAAAGTATATTGGCTGACATGCGTGATATTTTAAATATATTACCTCCAAGTGCTGCTATGGCTGGAGTATATGCCATGGTAGATAATTCCATAAATATTGCAAAATCACCAGCCAATGTAAGTGTTGGTAATGTAATATCTCCAGTAGTTAATATTACCAATGAAGCACAGGAAGAGTTAAATCTTCCATTGAACGGTAAAGCTATTAATGCCATCAGATCCTTTACAGGAAAAGGAACCATTGTTTGGGGAGCGCGCACCTTAGATGGTAATAGTCAGGACTGGAGATATATTTCAGTTAGGAGGACCATGACATTCCTGGAGCAAAGCATTAAAATTGCTTCTGAAAGATACGTATTCGAACCGAATACGGCCACTACCTGGATATCTATCAAGGCAACTATAGAGAATTTCCTGAATAATCAATGGCAGGGAGGCCTTCTTGCGGGAAGTACACCAACCGATGCATTTTCTGTGGAAATTGGATTAGGTTCTACAATGACTGCCAATGATATACTTGACGGTATGTTAAAACTTACTGTGAAAGTAGCGATTGTTCGTCCGGCAGAATTTATCGTCATTACGTTCCAGCAACAACAACAAAAATCATAATCCTAATTAACTAACAATAAATACTTAATTATATGGCAGCTCCAACGCCAGGCACTGGTGCAGATCAAGACCAAAATTGGCCTCTACCAAAATTTTATTTTTCTGTTGACATAGGTGATCAAACCGATCTTCCTTTCCAGGAAGTTTCAGGTTTAGATATTGAAACCGATGTAGTAGAATATCGTCATGGAAATAGCCCTGTACATTCAACAATCAAAATGCCGGGCCTAATGAAATATGGTGATATTACGCTCAAAAAAGGTGTATTTACTACGGATAATTCTTTCTATGACTGGTTAATAAAAATTCAGTTGAACACTTACGAGAGACTTACCTTGGTCATCAAATTATTGGATGAGGATGCTTCTCCAAAAATGACATGGACAGTAACGGGTGCTTTTCCAAAGAAAATAACGCCTACTGATATGAACTCTCAAACAAGTGATGCAGCTATTGAATCTATTGTATTTGCTTGTGAAGGAATTACCATTGAAGCCGCTTAATAACATTCCCTGCAAAGTGGGATAAAGTATATTAGAAAAATCCTGGAGGAGGTTCCCTTCCCTGGGATTTTTCTTTTTAATATATTTTTTTAATACCTGAAAATTACATTAAATGGCAGGCGCACCGAATCCCAGATTACAGCCACTTCCAGGATATAACTTTTCAGTTAATATTGTTACCACTGCTTTTGGTGTTCCCGTTCCATTAGTTGGAGATAATTATTTTAGTAAAATTTCTGGCATTTCAACCACCAGAAATACGAGTGCGATTCAGGCAGGTGCTGGAAATATGACTACTTACCATCTGCCGACAGATATAAATTATAGTCCCCTCGTACTTGAACGAGGAATAGTAGCGGGTTTTTCACCATTAACGCTCTGGTGCACCAGTTCTATGTCTATGCTAATGGGCGGCATTCAAACAGCAACCATTATAGTATATTTGATTGAACCGACCACCTCTGCTCCTGCTATGGCTTGGGCATTTTACAATGCTTATCCGACAAAATGGACGATAAGTGACTTTGACGCGCAGGATTCAAAATATGCTTTTGAATCTATTGAATTTAGTTATTCCTATTACACCCGAATATATTGAATTATGCCTGTAGAAATTAGACAATTAGTGGTCAAAGCCAATGTGAAAGATACTGATGCGGGCACAACTCCTAAGCAAGGTGTCAATAAAAGTCAGGGTAAAAAATCAAAAGATACTTTGGGGTTTTATGAAAAAGAAGAACTTATTAATGAGGTAGTTTCAAGAGTTATGGAACAAATTAAGGCTCAAACCAATCAATAATGCTTTCATTTTTCAATCTTTCTATTACGGCCTTCGAAACGTATGAGGATATCGCCTGGGGATATTTTTGGAGTGTCGATTCTTATCAACTGCAGATTAATCCGAGCAGCGTTTCTTGTAGTTTTGGAAAAAATGAAGGGGACGAAGAACCAGCCAGCGCCAATGGTGGTGCCATTCCCCAAAAATCACCTACCTATTTTAAGGAAACGGTTTCCTTTAAATTCACGCTCGATTTAACAGGTGTTATTCCCAGTGTGCCCGACGGTGATTGGTATTGGATGTTGCCTTCTGAGATAAGTTATTTCATGGGATTAGATGATTCTATTGAAAAATTGAAAGGTGTTACTATTTATCCTTTGCGCGAAACCCATGCTCCGCCCTTTGTTCACTTGGTATGGGGAGATATTTCTTTAAAAGGGGTAGTTACCGATTTAGGTATTGAATATACCTATTTCAACTCGATGGGCAGTGCTGTTAGAGCTGAAATTTCTATCACCATAGAAGAGTTTATCAATAGAGATGTTGAGGAATCTAAATATCAAAGTCCTGATATAACCAGAATTCCAACCATAAAATCTGGTGATACCCTTCCTGCTCTTTGTAAAGAATTTTATAGCGACAAAAAATACTATGCGAAAATTGCAGAAATAAATGGTCTTCCTTCTTTTAGAAGACTTAAACTTGGAGAAAAATTATTATTTCCACCTTTGGAAAAATAAAATATACTTATGTTTGGAATATCACCTTTAGATTCTGCTGGCAAACCCACCTCTTATACCATTACTTTTAATGGTTCGGAGTTGCCTGATGATTTAATGGTTTACAAAATATCTACGTGGGAAGAGGTAAATAAAATAGCGCGGGCAAGGATTGAAATTATTGGAGGAGATACTTCTTTACATCTATTTCCTGAAAGTGAAGAAGCTGCTTTTAAACCAGGGGCTGAGGTTGAAATAAGTCTTGGATTTGACCAACTTAATGAAGTCGTTTTTAGTGGTATCATTATAAAACACAATATTTCTGTTAAGTCAGGGTATCAAAATGCTTATTACAAAAATCTGGTTGTTTTAGAATGTGCTGATAAAGCCATTGCAATGACTTATCAGAAAAATTCAGAAATATATGAGAAAAAGACAGATAGTGCCATTTTCACAACACTCATTTCGGCTCCAGGTGTTACTAAAACGATAACCAGCACCACCTATACCCATCCATTTCTTATTCAACATGAAATGACCGATTGGGATTTCTTATTATTACGTGCCAAAGCAAATGGCTATGTTGTTTTTAATAGCCAGGGAAAGGTAACTGTTGGAAAGCCTGTTCCAGCATTGGTTTCAATTTCAAAAACCACCTTAATATACGGCGATAATATTTCAGGTTTTGAGGGAGAAATAGATGCGTCAACCCAGTTACAAGGGGTTTCATCCGCTACTTATAATCCCTACAGTAATGCAGCGGTGACCCAAACTGGGTCAGAACCTAGCGGATTCCCCGTTCAGGGTGATTTAACAGGAAAAGTATTGGGCGCTGTTGCCAGTCCGGCCACATTGGAATTAAACTATAATTCACCGATGTTGGCAGCTGAATTAAAAGTATATGCCGATGCCCTACTCGTTTTTTCAAGAATACAAAGAATTAGAGGAAGCGTTACCTTCAGAGGTTTAAATAGTTTTTCTTTAGGTGATATCATCACTCTAGAAGGATTCGGAAGCCATTTTGATGGTGAAACTTTAGTTACGGGTATAGAACACAACATGGCAGATGGGGTGTATTTTACCAAGATACAATTTGGTTTACAACCAAATCTTTTACAGGGAGAAAAAATCCCCAATCAAATACCAATATATAATCCCGTCAGAGGATTACACATTGGAAAAGTTACCAAAATTGATGCGGATCCCACGGGTGAATATAAAATTCAAGTACTCATTCCCACATTAAAACAAACCGGACAAGGTATTTGGGCTCGATTGAGTCATCTTTACGCTACGGCCAGTGCGGGAAGTTTTTTTATTCCCGAAGTTGGTTCCTCGGTAGTCATTGGATTTTTAAATGAGGACCCCCGATTCCCTGTCGTTTTAGGCAGTTTATACAATAGTACCAATGCGCCTCCGGAAACCATTAGTGCCGCAAATCCTAAAAAGTCGATTATTTCAAAATCTCTATTAAAACTGGAATTTGACGATACAGATAAAATTATTACCTTATTGACTCCAGGTGGAAATACCCTTATTATTTCTGATAAAGGTAAAGGAATTACGCTGGAAGACCTAAATGGGAATAAAATAAAAACATCGACTTCCGGCATTGAAATTACCAGTGATTTTAATATTACCATTAAAAGTGGGCAAAAAGTCGCTATTTCTGGGACGACCGGAGTGGATATTGCTTGTTCAGGGGGTGATGTGGGACTAAAAGGATTAAATGTGGCCGCTGAGGCTCAAATTAAAGCTTCCATTAAAGGTACTGCTCAGGCAGAACTTGTAGCCTCGGGTCAAACCGTTGTTAAAGGGGGTGTTGTCATGATAAATTAAACAAAAAAATATGCCATTTGCCGCCAGAATAACCGATCTTCACGTGTGCCCGATGACCACAGGCCCCGTTCCTCATGTTGGAGGACCAATCATTGGCCCTGGTTCGCCTACCGTGCTAATTGCCTTTTTACCTGCTGCCATTATGGGTGATTCCGCTGTCTGTGTGGGTCCGCCAGATTCTATCATGAAGGGTTCAGCTACGGTACTTATTGGTGGAAAACCAGCGGCACGTATGGGTGATACCTGTGCTCATGGAGGAAGTATTGTTTTGGGTTGTCCAACGGTAATCATAGGAGGATAATTATGTCTGTAGAAAAATCATTTCTTGGGACCGGATGGAGCTTCCCTCCCACCTTTCACGTCGAATTAAAAGGCGTTCAGATGGTTAGTGATGAAGTGGATATTAAACAAAGTATTGAAATATTTCTGGGAACCAGACTTGGGGAAAGAGATATGAGACCAGAATATGGTAATCCGCTTTTTCAACATGTCTTCGAAATGTCAACAGAGAAAAATATCGATTGGATTTTAAAGGATTTGGCTATTGCTCTTCGCATCAATGAACCTCGTCTATTTATCCACAGTATCTCAGCGAACAAGGACAAAATAATGGAAGGTATTTTACATATTACCATTGATTATGAAATTGAAAGCACCAATGTTAGAAATAATATAGTGTATCCATATTATTTTGCTGAAGGAACCAAGATCACCTAAAAATCGTAGCTATTTTGAACACTTTGTCCTCCTATCAGGGTTCGTCGAGAAAAAATCGATTAAATAAAGCACTTCATAGTCAGTATTTTTTGACTGATGAGCGCACTACCGGGGATTTTCTCAGGTTTATACACCAACAATCCCATCTGCTAAAATTCTACTCAGTGGAAGGTAACGAAAAGGGAACCTGGCAGCCATTTTTTGAGGGAGATGATTCCTTTTTACTTGCCGAAATTGCTGGTTTTCCCATTGATGACATTGAAAAAGAAAAAATTAATATTTTAAATTCTTTCGATGGTTATGATGAACTTCTTTCAAAAATTGGTCAATATGAACGCTTTTTTATTTTTTGTCTAAACCTTTTAAAGCAATTAAACACATGGTATAAAAGGGCTTCCGAGACAAATAAAGGCATTCAATCGACAGCCATAGAAAATGAACTTTATACTGCAATAACAGCAGAGGGTACTACCCTACTTTCAAAGCTTATTGCTTATGATATGGCTAAAATGTCCAGCGATTTGCCCATTACCATGCAGAATGATTATTCATCCTTTTTATCAATATGGAAAATTGAAGAAACGGAGCCTATATCCATTTACCATAATGGAAATAATGAATTAGAACAGATTAGTCATGCTATTAAGGAGGTTATACTACTTTACCCACCCATTATTTCTCTATTGAGAGGCTTGCATTTCAAAGCTCCAGGGTTGTTTAATAAATCTTACGCCGAAAATGATGACCATCCTCCTCACAATGGATTGCTTTTTACTTTCCTGGAACTTTATGCCATTTTAAAGGAAGATTTAAATAATTTAACTTACAAACATTTAGACTTTTTTTACTCAAAAATACTAGGCCAACAACCTAAAAAAGGCCGACCAGATACCTTATTTGTGTATGCCCTACTGAATCCTGAATATAATGATGTCTTTTTAGAGCAAAATACCATTTTGCATGCAGGTCAAAATGCTTTGGGCTTTGCCGAGAAATACAAAATGGATCAAACTATTCAGTTAACGCAAGCCAGTATCTCAAAACTTATAACTCTTTACGTAAGTCGAAATCCGTTGATTGATGTTTACTCTCAATTCAGATTAGTTTCTGGGATTTACGGTAAAGAAATTTCAGATTTATCCTCAATGGAACCTACTGCTTCCCTCGGAACAGAACAGCTTTTTTTAACAGAGGAAGATAAAACCATGTCTTCTATGCAGGTGGGCTTTGCATTGTCATCTCCAACATTGAGGCTTTGTGGTGGCCTACGTAGCGTTACTTTACATCTTTACTTTTCTGCAGAATCAATTGATAATCTTACTTTTTTACTCCTTGACATAGCAAACAAAAGGTCTATAAAGCCTGAGGAGGTTTTTCATGAAGTTTTTGCCTACGCTTTTTCAATATCTTTGACAGGTGAAAATGAATGGATATCGCCAAATTCTTATCAGATTATCCCCCCAACAGATTGGACGAAAGATCCTATTACCCTAACATTTTCTCTGAATGAATCTGTCCCAGCTATTACGCCATATAACATGGTCATTCATGGTGGGAATTTCCATACGGAACATCCAGTGCTACGTATTTTTATGAGTGGTGGCTTAACAACCCACCCTTATTCTTATTTGGAAAAAATGCGTATTAACGAAATTGAAGTGAAAGTTGAGGTCGATAAACTAAAAAATCTTCATTTTTTTAATCATTTAGGCACCGTTGATTCTTCTAATCCATTTCCAGTTTTAGGACCAATTCCAAGTATTGGCTCTTATTTTATCATTGGAAGTGCCGAATTATTTTCAAAAGACCTAACCGATGTGATTATTGATTTAACCTATCAACCCTTGGCATTAGATGGTGGAAATTTCAGTACCCATTATGAAGGTTACCGAAAAGATATTCAAGCTCAATCGTTTAAAGTGAGTATTTCCGCCCTGTCAAATTTTCAATTTAACCCTGTTAAAAAATCTGAGGCGCAAGACTTTTGCCTTTTTAAAAATGAGCCAGATCAAGGGGTTCCTGAAAACGCTATATTTAACAATATTGATTTATCGAAATTACAAATTCAACCAAATTACCTACTTTCTGATGAAGCAATAAGTCAGTATAATAAGGATAAGCAAACGGGATTTCTTAAATTCACCTTAACAAATCCCCCCATGGGTTTTGGATTTGACCTATATCCAAAAATATTCGTCAGCACGGTAACAGAAAATGCAAAGCCAAATTCTCTCCTTTCTGGAGACAAACCTCAACAGACTCTTCCAAATAATCCCCTTTACCCAATAGTTTCTGATGTAAAAATCACTTACAAAGCAACCAGTAAATTTCAATTTGATGAAAAAAAGTTGTTCGAAAATAATCCGTTGAAGGAGGAAAAATGCTATCACCTACATCCCTTTGGCATTGAAAATATTTTTTCTGAGGGCAAACCGAAAAAGAAAAATTTCATCCCTGAGCTGTCAGAAGAGGGTTACTTATTTATTGGATTGGAAAATCTAAAACTTCCTCAAGAATTACATCTTTTATTTCATACAAAAAGAAGTGAAAAGTGGGAAATCGGGCATGACCCGGAGGTAAAATGGCAATATTTATCAAGGGAAGAATGGATTGATTTTGAAGCGGAGGGAATTTTAAATGATAGTACCAGAAATCTAATGGTAACCGGTATTATTAGTTTTGAATTACCTCCCAAGATGACACAGCAAAATGATATTCTACCAGGAAATAATTATTGGATTAGAGCCAAAACCCGGCAAAAAGCAGATTTACATAGTGAAATAATTAATATATACACCAATGCGGGTTCAGCAACCTACCATTTTGACGAAAATTCATCAGATCACCCAACGAGTTTACCAGCGTATAGTATAAGTGAACTGGCTGAACCAATGGAGGGCATCATGAACATTATTCAGCCGTTGGATTCACTTAACGGCACCGGACACGAATTAGAATCTATTTTTCACAACAGGGTGGCCGAGCGAATCAGGCATAAAAATCGTTGCCTCACCCGATGGGATATAGAACACATGCTTTTAGATAGATTTGATGAATTAAATCAGGTAAAATGTATTGGTTATAATGGACATGAAAATTTTATTTCAAAAGGCGAAGTAGTTATTGTAGCCATTCCGAAAGTTTTTGGAGAAAAACAATTTTTTGAGCCTAAGTTAAGTCCGGAACTTATTGAGGAAATAAGAGATTACTTAAGAAAGCATACGAGTCCATTCTTAAAATTGGAGATAAGAAATCCCAGCTATGAATATATCCGTTTAAAAGCTAAAATTATTTTTAACGGAAAATCAACGGGTCGATATATTAGAGAGCTACAAAAAGATTTACTCCAGTTTATTTGTCCCTGGTTTTTTAACGATAATGTTGATGCCTCACTGGGCGGGTCCATTAAAAAATCAGAACTTATTCAATTTGTAGAATCCAGACCTTATGTATCCTTTTTAACAGGTTTGTCCGTAATTCAATTACAGATGAATGACAACGGCTTATATCTTTTAAAAGATACTGCGGCTGATACTGAATCAACAGATAGTTTATTGAAGGGAGGAACACCCTGGTCTGTTTTGATACCTAGTTTTTCAAATGATATTGACATACTGGATAAACCTAAATTTTATGCGCCTGTCCCAGCTGATTTATCTGATTTTCGAATAGGTGATACGCTCGTTATTGCCTCCGATATTCCCGAGGTCGATGAAGAGATCAAATTGGAAACTGGCAAGGTTCTGGAAGATTATGAAGATCAAACACCCATTTTATTTACCCTTAATTTTTAATCTGTCATGGCTATACTAAATAGGATAACCTTGAAAAATTTCTTTAGGAAAGGTAGTGTTCCTACTGAAACTAATTTTGCAGACTTAATTGACTCCTCCATAAATATTGTAGAAGACGGCATTGGAAGAAGCATTGATGATGGATTTAGAATTGCGCCTATGGGGTATTCTAAAAAACTCCTCTCTTTCTATGAAAATTCTCAAAAGGTAAAACCAGACTGGTTTATCAGTTTAAATGATGGAAATACTAAAGGTTTATCCTTTCATGAATCAGATAATGATAACCGATTAGTGTTAAAAGGTGGTGGAAATATCGGTATAGGTATTTCGAATCCTACCTCAAAACTGGAAGTAAAAGGTTGTATTGGGATGGATGCCAGGAAAGGTACCTTCAAAATAGGACAAGTACCCGGTGATGCCAAATGGCATAATATCCTGGAAGAACTTGATGGCATAAATGCATTTGAAATCATGGCTCAAATAAGTGGAAAAAAAGGAAGTGGACGTTATGCTGTCGCCCATGCTTTGGCTCTGGCTACCTTTGGAGGCTATTTATCAAGATGGTCGATTAGAAAAACCGGTGCAAATTATGGAGGTTTTTTAAATCAACTTCAGTTCAGATGGACAGGAAGTGTAAATAATTACGCTTTACAAGTGAGAACTAGAAGACACTATGGTTTGAATGATCAAAATGCAGAACCTTACGCTATTCGTTTTAATGTTACCCAACTTTGGTCTGACACAGAATAAATATCTATGCAAAAAGCACAAACGGTAAGCAAAGCTAACTATGATGTTCACTCCCTTGACTATGAATGGTTAAGAGAAAAAGCCATGGTCTTTGCCCAGCAATTTTCAGGGAATACCTGGACAGATTATAATTATCACGACCCAGGGGTTACTTTTCTTGAGCAATTGTGCTACGCCATTACTGATTTGGCTTACAGAACGCAATTTCCTATTACTGATTTACTTTATATTAAAAATGATAAGGACCATTTAAAATCTGACAACCTTTTATTTCCCCCCTCTAAGTTATTTCCATCAAGTCCTGTTATTATCAATGATTATCGAAAATTACTTATTGGAAAAATTCCTGAAATAAAAAATTGCTGGGTCGATCCCGTTAAAGATGACGCCGCTGGTTATCAGGGCCTTATAGATATTTTAGTCCAATCAGGGAAAGAACTTAATGAAAATGAAAAACAGGAGTTAATCACAAAAATTAGAAATGAATTTAATGCCAATAGATTAATTGGTTTTGATATTAATAAAGTGGTCATTATGACCGGAGTAAAAATAAGCCTACGGGGAAAAATACAGATAGATCCTGATGTCGTAGGTGAATTATTACTCGCTCAGATTTTTTCAAAAATAAATCATTTTTTAAATCCAGAAATTAACTTTCAGCACCCCAATGATTTATTAAATGATGGCGTTGACCCCAATATTGTTTTCCAGGGTCCCTCTCTTCCGTTTGGATATATTTCAGATGCCGACTTGAAGCCCTCCGTTAAAGGAATTTATTTGTCCAGAGTGAAGGAATTAATTTCCGAGGTGCCCGGGGTAAAATTAGTAGAAGAGTTAATTTTAATGAAAAATGAGGTTCGAAGTCATGAAAATCTTATCACTTTTGAAAATGATGAATTTCCTATTTTAGATAAAAATTTAATTCAAGACGAAAATGCTGGTAACTATTTAGTAATTCTTAAAAATAATATTCAATATAAAACGGATTCCCTTACTACGCAACAATTTTTTAATGCTCAAATGGCCGATAGTTTACAAAACTATAAAACACCCAAAATTGCTACTCAGGAAATTATACAAGGAAGGTTTACCGTAGAAGAAATCGAAGCCTATTTTTCAATTCAAAATGAATTACCCGATATCTATGGACTGAAAGATAGCTCATTGCCTTCATCAGCCACTCCACAAAGGAGAGCCCAAGCATTTCAACTAAAAGCCTACCTAACTTTCTTTGAGCAAATACTGGCAAATTATCTTTCACAATTAG
>JBILDL010000282.1:0-3962 GCA_044352635.1 Saprospiraceae bacterium
TCTGAAAAAAGAAGGTATTATTGATCGAATAGGTGCTGACAAGGGTGGTAACTGGAAAATTTTAATAAAATAACGGGAGCAAATTCAAGCTATTTTAAAATACTTAAGTGAATTTGAAAAGATTAACAACAAAACAGAAAGGGATGTATTGAGTTTACCCGATAATGAAATTTATAATGTATCTAGGTTGTTTAAAGAACTGAGAGAAAGCAATGATATAAAGATTAGCAGAAATGAAAAAGGGATTACCTAATTCTGATTCTGAAGCACTAATACCCCATCGTCAAAAACACCTCCCACATAAATTTTTCCTTTGTACGGGGCCGCTACGGAAGAACCTGACAACGGGTTGCCATCATTCAAATACACTTGGGTTACTACCTCCTTTTGTCCTTTTGGAAAACTGATTTTTAATACTTCTGATGGGGATCTCTTATTTGCATCTTTTGAATGCCCCAGAAAAACAAGCATTTTCGCATGGGCACCTACCCATAAATTATCCTCATTATCCCATTCCAGATTATCTACTCCGGTATTACACTTTATTTTGCCAATGGCTGAAAAGGGTTCTCTATTATAGGATAAAATGGACCCATCGGTACAAGCGGCTACATATATCTTGCTACCGTCCGGACTTACGGTTATCCCGTTGGCATAGCGAATACCCTCTTCCAGGATGGTCGTCTTTTGTCCATCATAAAAACCTATTTGCCCTGTGCCAATGACTAAAAAGTCCTTCCAACTGGAAACTCCTCCATGGCTGTCGTGGTCATTTGTAAAGTAAAAAGCATTTTTGCTTACCGCCACCAAATCATTTGGACTCACAAAATGAGTATCCGAGATAGATTTTACATGGACGAGGGTAGTATCTATGAATTGAAAAACCTCCACTGTATTTTCCTTTGCCCTATGATTGACCACGAAAAGCCATTGTGTACTGTCCACATTATCCTGATACAAAGAAATACCGTGCGGATGGAAATCATCTAATTCAAAATCAGCCGTTAATTCTATAGGTTCCGGAGAATCCTGAGAAAGATTCAACAAATATATTGCCCCTTTTTTCGGATTTCCAGCTACCGTACTTCTCCTATCGTCAGAAGAGACAAAAGCAAAACCGCTAGTCTGATCAATCGTAATGTCCTCTGCACCAATCATCCCATTTATCAAACTCGATTCTGGACGACCAATGATCACCGATTTTTTAAATGCGCCCGCATAATAAAGCGTTCTCCCTACAACGAGCAAAATTAAAACTAAAGCAAACAATACTATTTTCTTCCAATACATGACCTTATCCTTTTTATTAAAGATAAGCATAAAGGATTGAAATTATTCTTCTACTTTGGCTTTTACCATAAAATTCGCATACTTACCCGGCGCAATAACCGCATTGATCACTTTAAATGGTAATTCAACAGAAGGAAGAATTTCCAGTGTTTTCAATTGAATTTTAGTAATGGCCCGTGGCTCCAGGGTTATTAATCCCGAATGTTGATGAAAATTCAATTTGCCCTCATTCAACAATAAAAAAGGCGTGTCAGAATTATTTTTCAAGGAAATTTCCAGGATAGAAGAAGTACCAATGTATTCCGCCTTTTGAACAGTTAGAACGGCATTCAACATTGGCGTCATCCACTCCTCCCGGCCAATGAGGGTATGATTGAAATACGCCAGTGTTCTTTTGGCAAATAAAGCTTCCCGAATACTTTCCTCTGTTTTTTCTTTAGCGAAAACTATAGTGAAAGGTCTATGTCCACCTTCAGAAATGTTAAACTGCCAATCTACCAAACCATGTATATCAGAAGTTCCCATAATGGTGAGGTTATAATCGAGTGCCATTTGAAATGCTTCATCAGAATAAGTGACATCGTTTACCACTTCAATGCCATGGAGCAGATTATCCTTAATAAGTTGTTTATGAAAATCAGTTATTCGGGCTACTCCATCTTTTCTTTGCGCAGTCCAGTTCGGATGATTCCAAAAGGTAAATGCTCCTTGATTTTTTGCCTCCTTAAACACAGTCAAAGCATCGTCCTGCAAAAGTTTATTAGCGTCTTTAATGAAAATGGCATTATTGTGTCCCGGAGGCATTCCCCTCGTTATTTCCGCCCCTTTCACCACTAACAATTCGTAAGGCTTTGCTATTTTTGAAGCAATGTCAAATGATTTATTTCTATCAGGATTTGGGATATCGTCTTTATGTGGCTGATATTCCAAATGTTCGGTCATAGAAACGGCATCCAGACTATCTTTTAGTGCTTCTTGTACACGGATATCTGGCCAGACACTGCCGTCGGAAAATACGGTATGAATATGAAAATCACAAGAAAGGGATAAATATCCCGGAATAGGTGGGAATTTAGCGACTCTACCATGTTGGTGATTAGATTGACCCGTTGCTAAAACGGAAAACAAGCCCAATATAGGGATAACAAGAAATTTCATACGCTGCCTTTTTTTTCAAAAATAGATGAAATCTTTTGAAAAAATGGAAATGGTGTTCTAATTAATAAATAATTAGCCTTGAGTAAACATAGCATTAAAATTCCTCTTCCCTTTCGATTTTAAGAAGCTTTAAATTTTTATCAAACATCCTTCTAAGGTAAGCGGAATCTGATTCGAATAAAAATTTTCGGGACAATTCAATAGGCATTTCCGTTTCATTAGCAAAATTAATCTCCCCATTTTCCTTTAAAATAGCTTGATACACTGCTCTGAAAATAGCTGGATTATTCACTATGTCAGGATCTGAATCTGCAGAAAATCCTCCCGTTTCGAGAAAAGGGGGACAATCGACTGTTGTTTCTGAAGAATCAATGTCCAGATAAAAATCCCCCTGTATATACTTTCTTAGACCCGGACTTTGGGCCACCCTATGATAAAAAGAGCCAAAAATCGGCAATGCCGTTGCAGCACCCTGACCTAGAGCGGTACTCTTAAAATGAATAGCGGGAAGAGAAGCACCCACCCAAACGCCGGTTACCAAATTGGGAGAAGCACCCATAAACCAGCCATCTGAATTATTTTGAGTGGTTCCTGTTTTACCAACCAACGCCATTTTCAATCCAAAAACACTGCGCAATCTTCCACCTGTACCTTCATTAACTGTCTTTTTCAACATAGGTATTAAGGTAGCCACCGTAAAAGGATCAATCACCTGTTTGCTGGCCTGTCGGGGAGCTGAATAAATGAGCTCTCCCTCTTTAGTTTCAATGCGTAACAAATAATGAGGGGGAGGTTTTACCCCTTTATTAACTAAAGTGGCATACACCCGAGTCATTTCATACAAGGAAATTTCTGCAGAACCCAATGCGATAGAAGGAGCTTTCGGAATATTCGACGTAATGCCCAACGCCTTTCCCATTTCTCTAACCTCCTCAATACCCGTTGCCAAAAGCACTTGTACGGCAATGGTATTAATAGATTTACTTAACGCGCCCGCCATGGTATAAAAGCCGCCATATATATTATCGGAATTTCCAGGTTTCCAATCTTCATATTCAGGATAAATAATTTGTTCATTCGGATAATAAGTACAAGGATTTAATCCCTCCTGGATAGCTGCCGCATAAACAATAGGTTTAAAAATAGAACCTACCTGCCTGTTTGCATGAACATGGTCATATTGATTATACCCAAAATGATTTCCACCAATCCATGCTCTGATAGCACCACTTTTCGGATCCATGGAAAGCAGAGCGGCCTGTAACATTTGTAATGAAATCTTAAGGGAATCCAAGGGGGAAATAACCTTCTGAACAGACTGCAACTCATTCCATGCGAACATCTGCATAGGTACAGGTTTATTAAAATTCTCCTCAATTTCTTCCTGCGTAGCCCCGGCGTTAAGTAATTGTTTATATCTATCTGTCTGCTTTACTATACTCCACAAAAAGGCATCATTACCCCAAGGCTTACCGTTACGCCATTCTCTAAAAAAACCAGCCTGAATTTGCGGC